>NZ_JAALGV010000030.1:0-4671 GCF_011174875.1 Acinetobacter sp. GFQ9D191M | reverse complement strand
GTTAAAAAAAAGCGGAAAGTGCAAGCCTAAATCAGATAATAGCCCCGTCAGGGGTTTTTTATTTTCGTAATTAAATTTTTAAAAAACTCTTATGAACGGAGTTAGCAACGGTTGTGGGCAAAGACAAAACCTGTGCATCAAATCTGTGTGCAACTCAACGTATAAATCTATGATTTATGCGGAGTTGTGCATAGTGTTTGTGCATAGATCAGTTTTGGCGATGCGAAGCATTGTCCATCAATCTTGCAACGACCAGATAATTACAGATAGCCTTTGTTTCGTGTCACAACATTCGTGCCGAATATTGTGAGCACTGAAACAAGATGCTATTGTAATTAAGCAAGCCTACCCTGTAGCCACAAAAACACCTCCACTACGTGTAGGATGTTTGTTGCGCCACAGGAGACTTGTTAGGGGTTTCACCCCTAAGACCCCAACCATTGCGAATCCAATTTAGGGAAATGTCATGGCAAAGAAAGAATTAAAAACTGAAGTTAAACGACTACGTTTAACGGAACTAGAAGCCAAACAACTAGAAAAATATTTAGATGACCATGACCTAAACTTTAGTGAGTTTGTGAATGCTTTGATTGGTCAAAAAATTATGTCTGAATTTCCGACTGTTTTGGCTGAGCCTTTGGACGCTACAACCGACAGCAAAAAATCAAAATCAAAAATAGTTCGGCAACCGCCAAAGACAGACCCAGCTTTATTATTTCAGATCGGCAAAATTGGCAACAACTTGAACCAAGTTGCAAGGTCGTTAAACCTAATTCAAAAGGATAAAAAATTAATAAATGACTTTTCCTTTTTTGAATGCTTACACACGCTAAGCCTTATACAGTCAGACATACACGAAGTTATAGGCGATTTACCAAAGATCACACGTACAGAAGAAGCAGTCAGCCGAGCAAGGGAAAGAGCATTAAAAAAATCGAGAGTTGAAGTCCTAGATGTACATTAAATTTTTGGCACATGGCAAAGGTGACCCATCAAAAGCAAGCAGTTATTTAGTTGATGAGGTTGACCATCTCAACCGCCCACGTCCTGATATTCAAGTTTTGCGAGGAGATCCGCAGACATTTACCGCTTTAGCACAATCAATTCAAAATGATTGGATCTATACAAGTGGTGTGATTGCTTGGTCAAAGTCAGATAATCCAACAGATGCAGAAATTAGTGAAGTATTAGATGAATTTGAAAAACATGCTTTTGCAGGATTACAGCCAAACCAATACCACTTTACTGCAGTGCTGCATGAAGAAGATGACGGCTCCAAGCATGTACATTTTCTTGTGCCACGCATTGAATTAGAAACAGGTAAGGCACTCAACATTGCGCCCCCAGGTCATGAAAAGTATTTCGACCCTCTCCGGGACTACTTTAATTATTCCAAAGGATGGTCCCGACCTGATGACCCGACTTTACAGCGTGATACACAAACCCCTGATCATGTTCATTTTCAAGATAAATCAGCAGTCCGAGCAGGTTTAAAAAATCAGACTGTAAAAGATATTCGTGAAATCGTTGGAAGCTATATAGAACAACGTATTGAGCATGGTTTTATCAGAAATAGAAAAGACGTTTTAGATGCTGTTTCAGAGTTGGGAACAGTGACTCGAACAAGTGATCAATTCATTTCATTAAAAATTGATGGTGCAGATAAGGCGATACGCTTAAAAGGTGCATTTTATGAGTCAGAATTTAGTATCGAATCTTACTTTGAGAATCGAACAAGAGAAGCAGATGATGTCAGCACACCAAGCGGACATCGAGTTATTTCAGCAGAACACAAGCAACTTGCTTTGGAAAACAGTGAAAGAGTTCAGGGACTTTCAGCAAGACGTTCAAAATACAACGCAGACCGCTACTTCTCACTTGGTACAGACACAGCAGAATTTTGGCTTGATCGAGACAGAGAGCCTGAATTTACTAAACACATTGAAAGAACAAGTACAGCAGAGCCAAGCATTACAACAACAGGCACAACAGCTAATCATTTCAACGCAGGACAACAGCACACAGCAGAACGAGCAGATCAAGCAGATCAAATACATGCTGATAGCTGTAATTTCTCTATTAATCCTTTTGCTTTTAGCAGTTCTGGTGAAGTAAATGAACGAATTAAAAACCTTGATGAGCCAACAAGTAGACTTATTGAAGAATCAAATCGAAGAACAGAACAAATCACTGAAACTGTCAGAGAAGTACACGAAGCAATTAATCGAACAAAACGAGCTTTTGATTCAAGAGAACCAAGTCAAATCAGAGTTAATTTCGACTCTGAAAGAGCAGATAGTAAATATCAAATTGACGAAACCATCAGACGATTTTTTAAAGACGTTCGAATCCAACATGAATCAGCATTTACAAATGCAATTGAAGAAAGTGTTAGATCAATCGAACCTACAGCATACGGTCAATCAAGTTATTCAGAACAAAATCAGTCCATTACAGCAACAACTTTCGGAACAGATATTGAAACTTTCATCACTGAATACAGCATCAAACAAAGGGATGAACGTAGACGAGCTGTACAACAAGATACAGAGCTTAGAAGAATCAATCAGCAACTTGGGGAAACAGATAGAAAACTTAATGTAATTAGTAGGTTACTTGATCATCCAAAATTTGCAATCCGTCCAAAATCAAGTGTTGAAATGACAGACTATTTCAAAAGTATTGGCTATCGTTCACCAACTGCTAAAAATATTCATTTTTGGTCTGAAAAACAGCATGAATCCTTTAGAAAAGGAGATATAAACCAAGTCGCTTATTATATTGGCTGTAAATACAATGAATTGAGCCATTTTAGTCGGTATGAAAAAGGTTTAAATCGAGATGAAATTGATCTTGTTGAAAAGAATGTACGCAATGATGAGCGCATAATTGCTTATATGCAGAAAAAAGGCTGCTATTTGGATTATGACCGCAAAGTTAGTGTTAATCGGACTCTAAAACTAGAGAAAGGCGAGAATGAAAGTCGTTTAAAGCATCTTAATCAAAGAGAAAATACAGTACAGCCGATAGTTCAGGTGAAACCTGAACCTAAAGCACTTGATCAAGATCAAGACAACGGATTAACAATGTAATGGGATACTTTATTTTTCTGCGTAGCAATGTTCTACATTGCTGTACTCGAAAAAAAAGCATCTCTAAATCACTGTTTTTTCTGCAGTATGCTTTTAGAAGAAAGAGTGGTACATTTTCTATAGACGAAAAAAAACAGGACGGCAATCCTGTTTTTCTTCGGAATTTTTAATTTAAATGCTTGAAAACACTAAAAATTAAAACACCTGAAACTTGGTTTAATTTTAGCAGTGTTTGCGAGCTTTGCAAGCGGAAACTGTTATAAGTGAATAAAACACAGCCACAATTGGAATTATTTCCAAGTTTTATTGGTAATTTACCAACAAAACCATACTGCACAAATGACCTTGCCACAGGTTTAAAAATCCGTCCTAAAAATTCGGCTATTTCATTCAAATATATACAGCCCAATAGCCCTTTTTATCAGCATTACTTTGTTCTTGATCTCGACTATGAATCGGCATTGAGTGAAATTTTATATTCACTTGATGGCATACCAATGCCAAATTTTGTTGCTGAAACTCCCAATAGTGGACGATTACACGCATTTTTTGAGCTAAAAACACCGATTTATACAACAGATGCAAGTAGACAGAAGCCAATAATGCTCGCAAATGCCGTTTATTTGCGTTTACAGCAACTTTTTGGTGCTGACTTGGGATATTCAGGCTTAATCAGTAAAAACCCGATACATGAGCAATGGCGCACGTATAGCCTTAGAAAAAAACCTTATACGCTGACGGAACTATCTTCAAAATTAGATATTGATTGGCAAGAAGCAAAAAAACCACCTAAACAGCATGAAGCCATTGGACTTGGACGTAATTGCTACATTTTCCATACTGCAAGATTTTGGGCGTATAAAGCGGTCAGAGAATACAGAGGAAAAACATATAACAACTGGTTACAGGCAGTTATAGACCACTGCTTAAAGCTCAATGAGGGCATTACAGAGCCGATGCAGTACAACGAGATCAAAGGAATTGCAAAGAGTATAAGCCGTTACTGCTGGAAGAAAGATGCATATCATTACCAAGAATTTATACAGCGTCAGGCATACAAAGGGGCATTAGGAGGAAAAAAAGGGTGTTCTTCTAATGGTGGTAAGGCTAGGGCAGCAACTTATAGCGATAAAAAATTGAAAGCAAGGGCTATGAAAGAAAATGGAAAAAGTAATAGAGAGATAGCTTTATCTTTAAATATAACAACTCGTACTTTAAGAAATTGGTTTAAAAGTAATGAATAAAACAGATCAAGAAAGTTTTAATAACTTAATGTATGAGCTATCTAGCTATTACGCTAATTACGCAATTTTAAGTGCTGTAGTAGCGTATTTAGGTATATTGGAAAAAACCAAAGAAGCCTACTCATTTAGTTCCATATTTTTATGGATTGGAATAATGAGTATATGTATATTTGGATATTTCTTATCCTCTGGATTACATCAAACGATACAGAAAGCTTATCACGTACTAATTAGAGCTGAGGGTAGGAATAAATATCAAGTCAGATTTATATGCCTTTGTTTTTATATCGTGTGGTTCTTTATAGTAGTAATGCCATTTTCATTTATTTTGAATA
>NZ_JAALGV010000003.1:0-14838 GCF_011174875.1 Acinetobacter sp. GFQ9D191M | reverse complement strand
TACTATGATAAGATTAACCCGTTAGGTCAGGTGGCCTAACTTAAATAAAAAAGTCTCCGACAAACCCGGTACGGTTCACTATTTTGAAAGTTTTATCATCTACAAAAAGAATGTGAGTTTTTTTCTTCAAATCAGCCATCGATATCATTGAATTAGCCTGTGTAGGAATAACTGGTGCCTGTGTAGAAATAACTGGTGCCTGTGTAGGAACACTAGAATCTTGATTAACCGACTGATTTCCAATAATTATTTGATTAGTAACACTTGGTGGAACATTAGCTACAGGAATACTTTTTTGATTAGACTCACCAAATAATCTATTCCACAAAAACTTTATAAGTGACACTATGAAATCCTTAAAAATAATTATTACGGCTACGCCAACACCTGATAAAACCCACTCTTTATTTGCAACTACCCAATCCCAAACCATACTTATCACTATAAGATTAATTAAGTTATTGAAATAATTATAATCTATAAGATACTTATTAAGTAATTGATCTTATTCACTAAGCTTATTTAACATAAAATCTCTTATGCGAAATATTTTTGTTAAATCAATCTAATTTTACGATAATATCTTTTAACTTAGATCAATGTTGATCAATCAGCTTAGTTTGAGGAATAGTGAGAAGTCTATTTGGTTTGGCGATTAAATTTTACTTTCTCGCTATTTTCTAAAAAGCAAATATCAACAGACTCTAAATCATCACTAAAGATATGTTTTAAATTATAAATTTTTATAGGAACTTAAAGTGCAAAAAAATTGGCAAAAATTAGAAAATATATTAGAAAAAACTAACCCATCTATATTAGCTGACCTTGCTCCAGCAGCGACTGATGCAGAGATTTCAAATTTAGAAGAAAAAATTGGTGTCAAACTTCCAGAAGATTTTCTCGCTTGTTTAAAAGTCCACAATGGTCAACGTGGTAATGCTGACGGACTGTTTAATGATGCTAAGTTTTTATCCACTTCACGTATTTTTCAAATATGGGAAATAATGAAGGATATATTCGAAAGTGGGGTATTTGAAGATATGGAAGGAGCGCCATCCGTCAATGGGATTAAAGGGGAAGGTTGGAACCTGAAATGGATTCCAATCATTGATTTAGGGAATGGTGATCTTTATTTTTTAGATCTTGATCCTGCTGAAGATGGAAAATTTGGACAAGTAGTCCAGTACTGGCATGAAGATATTGAAGTCCAGAAGGAAGCCAATACTTTTACAGAATGGTTATCAAATTTTACAGATCAATTAGAACAATAGATAAAATCGAATATCTGGAATATAAAGTTCGTCAAAAAATAGATTTTAGCCAAATAAAATTGGCATTCTAGAGGTGTATACCAGTTTGATTCAAAAGAGTCAGTAATAAAAAGCCCGACATCCTGTCGGGCTTTTTCGTATTGGTTCGCTTGGCATGACTCCTGTCGTACCTAACAGTCCTTGTGCGTATCTATGTTGTTATTATTGTGTGGAACGTCCTGTTCTCTTATGACTTCATGATATTGAATACAAGGGATTGTGAATATCCGCAAAACCCCTAAATTCATGTGCGCTCAGGCGTACAAAATTGGTGGATTTTTATCCCAAGAGTTGTCCGCAGAAATTGGGGATAATTTAAGCCAGCGCTGTCTTGATAACGCAGAGAAAAATGACAAATTGATTAAATATTGATCAATTTTATTGGCAAGAAGTATCAAAATTGCTTAAAAAGAAACCGACTTGTTTCCAAGTCGGTTTTTTGCTGTTTTTTGGGGTGAGTGATAATTTTTAAGTTATTGAAAAACAAGGATATTTTAAAAAGCATTTCGTATAACCTCTATTATGTTAAATGGCCGGTTTCTAGACTCCCGCACAAGCAAATGCAAATGCTATAACACAAAACTGTAGAATCATTAAGGGTGGGAAAAAGACATGAGTGATGGTCCATAAGCAGACGATAGGAGTAACTATCCATCTCCCTCTTTTGCCAGATGCAGTAACAATAATAAAAATAATTATTTGATAAATAATTACTCCAACGCTAAGAATTACCATTTTTTTCAAATATAGAAAATTTTATCTGAATTATAAAAAAAAATTATTTAATATCAAATTTTTTATACTCAATTTTTATCTTTAGTTATTATTTGAAACAGGCTTTTGATCATTTAATTTCTAAAATCTAACCTAAAAGAGCTGAGATACAACCGTTAGAGAAATATTTTTAGTAGGTTTAATCAGTATCATCTTTTAGTAGCTTTTCGAAAAAATGGTCTATCTAATTTGTTAAAATTTTGAAAAAATTAGTTTTTTTTCAGATATAAGTTTTAACAATGATTGACTATTACCAATTTCTGAATGTATCTAATCAGGCTTCTAGTCAAGAAATAAAATATGCTTATAGAAAGCTGGCTCAAAAATTTCATCCAGATCGCTACAAAGCAGATGATGCTGAAGCCAAAATGAAATTTTTGAATGAAATAAAAGATACATTATTGAATGAGATAAAAAGGTCTGAGTATGATGAACAATTGAGATCATTTATCACTTTTAAAAAAAGACAAGAATCGCAATATAGTTCAAAGTCTCAAGGTGAAAAATTTTCTAGAGAAAAGGCAGAGCATGATGCCCGAGAAGATGCTAAGAAGTCTGCTAGAGAAAAGGCAGAGCATGATGCCCGAGAAGATGCTAAGAAATCTGCTAAAGATAATAAACATATTTTTCTATCATCATTATTGATAATTTTTTTATTCGTCATTATTGGTAGTTATTTGAAACTAACTTCATCAAATACTTCAGTACAACAATTAGAAGAAATATCAGTTGAAGGAAACCAAGAGATTGGAGAAGATAATTTTATTGAAGAAAATCAACAGATTGAAGAAGATAATTTTATTGAAGAAAATCAACAGATTGAAGAAGATGATTTTGTTGAAGAAAACCAACAGATTGAAGAAAGACCTAATATCATTGATCAGCAAAATACTTTTAACGAAGAGCCAAATTTAAAAGAAAAAGAGCCTATTAAGCAGAATAATTTAAAAGAAAAAGAGCCTGTTAAGCAGGATAATTTAAAAGAAAAAGAGCCTGTTAAGCAGGATAATTTAAAAGAAAAAGAATCAGAGAAACTTTCAATCAGTAATGAGGATTTTTTTAGTTAATTAATAAATTTAAGTTTTGTATGAATAATTATATATTCATACAAAACGCTTTTTCTCTTAATAATTCAATGACATGGAAAAGCTTTTAATGAGATTTCACCTATTTGTGCTAACTGTTCGAGACTAACTCGCTCATAAAAATCACCTTCTGCTAATAATATATCTTTAGGATCATTTATAAGTTTTTGCAAAGTGTTTGGATCATACGGAATATATCCACCACTGATAAGGTGATTTTCTACAAAATCATAAATAGTGAACATTCTTTTTATTAAAAAATCAGCAGAATCACCCATCGGTTGTTTATTTTTATTTAAAAGAGTAAATGTAAAACAAGTTTTCGAAGTAGCCCAACCATGTGAGATCCAAGCATTCCCATTACTATCAATATTTTTAGATCTTAGCATCGCTTGATAGAGTAATGCTTTTGATTTAAAAACTTTAGCTTTTTCTACATTTCTTCTAAAAACTTCTTTTTTTAAAAACGCGTTAACATCCTGTACTTGATATTTGTAATTAACACCATCCATTAATATTTTTTTTTCTCCCATAGTGAAATAAATACCATTTTCCATTACATCTTCAACTATAGAATTAATGACTTCTACATACTTATCTTCTTCAATCTTTAACCTATTGATATCTAAATTATTTTCTATTTTAAAATTCTGTTCTATTGCAAAAGCTGGTGACAAAAAAGTAAATAAAAAAGTAAATAAAATAGCTTTCTTCACAAATCAATCCTTAAAAAGTCATTAATTTAGCAAAAGTAACACTTATATAGCTGAAATTGTTGAATTTAGTTTTTTCAGGAAAAGTAAAGTAGGTTTATTTTTTGTTGTGTATTTTAGCCAGTAGATTGGGACATATAAAAAATAAAATTAGTTAATGAAGATGATCTAAAATTAACATAATACGCGTTATACGAAATGACCAGTCTAATAGCTTACCTTTTCCCTAAAAAACAAGAGATTAAAGCAAGTAACAGCAGAGCTTTTGAGATCACTGAATAGTCATCACTAGGAACAACACCGGCATAATAAAAAGCCGTTGTCATCAACCAAAAGCCTAAAAAGAAGAATAGAAACTTAGATTTAAATAAATTTGGAATTTTTCCAAATTTTTCAGTCGTTTTCTGGGATGCAATATCCATCTAAACCTCCTATTTCACTGCACTTTGAATTGCTTTTTTCATGTGTTCAATCATCTCCAATGGCTCTGCATTTGCGTTAAGTCCTGATTTAAGACGCTGAACATAATTCAATTTTAAAGGACGATAGTAGGGCAAATATTTTTCACCATATTTTGCCTTAAAGACCTTACGCTCCTTAGCCCATAAAGTCCCGACCTGTTTCCGAACTCCTCTAAAACCAAGATAGCCCTCCAAGATTTTCAAATGCTTTTCAAAATATGCCTGTTTTTCTTCCTCAGATTTTTCAATGCACTGATTCCAACGATTAATCAGTACCTCACCCTGTTTCTGCACCTTGCTATAAGATTCAGATCCAATCCTCCAAGTCCAATCGGAAGCATTTTTTTCACGTTCCTCTAAATCGTCTCTGATTGAGCGTTTTTGAGTTAAACGTACAAGCTCATAATTTCCGAATTGAATTGGTGAATCAAAGACATAGGAAAACTTTTCAACCCCATCAATATGCTGTTTCAGCGTGTTATTCACTTGATCAATAGGAATAAGCCCATCATAGATTTGAGGACTATCAATATTGCAGAATAAAAAGAACTTCATCTGTAAATAATGTTCAGATTGATTTAAAAAATCAAAATCAGAACGAGCGAAGGTTTCAGGTTCAGTCTTAGCTAAAAGCATTAAGTCTTTTGTGAAATTTTCATCACCCACCAGATTCGGCTTGATGATTAAATCAAAGGTAGGATGACCCTTTTTCTTTTGTTTAAAACGTTCTTTTGGAGATAGCGTGAGCTGATAACGCTCAGTCCATTTCTCAACAAATTTTATAAAATCCTCGTTATCATAAAACTTCATATTCACTTCAGCAAAAAGAACACAATTCGATCTTGTTATTTCATCTTGTAACTTTTGCATCGCTAATGTAGAAAAATTTGAAAAATAGATCATAACAACATCCCAAAGAGCTTCTTTTAGTCAAAGTAGCCTTTTTTTTGGAATTTAACAATAGAGATTTAAAGTGATTTAATTTTAAATCACAGAATTTAATACCTTAAATTTTTAAAAAAATTGATGATAAATTCCTTATTGGGATTTAACAATTTAGTAGTTCCTAGCGATTTGACCCAATCCCTGCAATCTGATAATTTGGATCTAGATATTGCTGTTTTTATTAGGTCTGCCAAACCTTTGTTTTTTAGATATTTTTGTCTGATTCTCAAGGGTTTAGCCAACCTTTCGAGAATCAGCATCTGCCGATTCATCATTACTGCCATTTTGATGAATTACATCGGTGTAGCTGCGTGCGTGAGAAATCTAGCTGGCGCGGCCGCAACGAGGGCTGAGGGGTGTGATTCCCCTTTTCTACTCATTCCATTCGATCTTCTTTTAGGTCGGGGAACTGTAGTTGGGCGACAAGGACACGGGAACTTAGGCGACTAAGTAAACCCTGCCAATTTTGAGAGGTTGAGAGTTTTCAAGGATGGATAAACTCGTTAATAAACCCTACGAGCTGTTAGCGATAACAGACGTATGACCAACAGGTGGGCTTTTGCGGTTACGGTGACGTAACAGGGTTGCAAGTCGAAAGATGGCGCAATCGGTACTCAGACTGTAGTTTGGTGAATTTGTCGTGATGACATTCCAAGCTGCAAAGCTGAGATCAATGGATAGCTCAAGCCTGTAATTGCGTGTCAGCCGTTTTAAACGGTCAAACTCGCATTTGGTAGTGAAAGTGCTTTACCTGCTTTGACGATTTGTAAACTGTATTAATGCCCCTAATTTCTTGGAACTACGGGGGGCGGAACATGGAACACAGAGCAAATTCAGCAGATAAGCGATCTACACGTTAAGACAAGGTTGGATAACTTGGGACGCACTCAAGACCGTTTTGAGCATGGCATCTTTGAAATGAAGTGCAGGCAACATGCAAGGTTGTGGTTCGTGAGAATCTTTATGAGTGTTGGAGATCAGATTAGTAGATTCAGGTTGTTATTTAACTTGATATATCAGTTCGAGCGAATAAAAACGTAAGCGCTTCTTTTGGTAAAACAAAAGTTTAGATGAACGAAAGTCTGAGCCGATGGTGGTTGATGTGAAATATCTAAAACAGTGTTTTGCTTGGGATTGGCTTCCCTAACAGATTGGCTTCTGTAATGTAGAACACTGAAAAACAGCAAATTTAATTTTTTTAAAGTTTGGCTACTGAGAAAAAATTAGGCGTTGGCGCGGTAATGGTGATGCACGTTAAAACATCAAAGATTAATAGCCAAAGCTATTCGAGTTCACTCACTCGTAAAATAGAGCCAAAGTCCTGAACACGACTCTAAACTGTTCTCCTATTTCGCTCTCATTTGCGTTTTAAGCACGTTTTTCTATTCAATATAGATTTTTATTGGTAATCAGTGAAAAATCGCGAATACCCCCTATTTTTTGCGTCTAATCGTTATTACAGAGCGAGTGTCTACGAGCGAACATACAAAAAGTTGCGCCTAGACTCTCTGAAAAACAATTTTTTAATATCAAAATCTTAAAAATAGTAAATCACTTGCAGAAAATTGATGTCTAGATCGAGCGAAGCGAGCAAAAAAGCTTTATGAGCGAAGCGAATTCATTCTTGCTTTTGCTTTTTTTCAAATTCACGAAAATATACGCCAAAAAATTGCCCCTCGAATCGAGCGAAAGCGAGATTCAATAGAGTTTGAGCGTAGCGAAAACATAGGGCAATTTTTCATTTGAAAGGCTTTTAATTATTTTTAATGTTTTTAAATACTTTTAGATATGCTAAGAGCCTTTATTTATAATACATACAAAGGATATACAACACCAAAAAGTCACCTATACAACACCAAAAAGTCACCTATACAACACCAAAAAGTCACCTATACAACACCAAAAAGTCACCTATTTACACCATTGATTAATGATGGTGTAATAACAGCATGTATAATAAAGGTGTAGCAAATGCCTACCAGTGAATTAATAGTAAAAGATAACGCTTTAATTAATGCGAGTTATAATTTGGATACCGTAGAACAACGGTTAATTCTACTGGCTATCTTACAAGCAAGAGAAACAAGAACAGGGATTGATGCAAACACTAGGCTACGGATCCATGCCAGTGACTATATGAGCAGATTTAATGTTAATAAACATGCCGCCTACAAAGCCCTAAAAACAGCAGTTACTAACCTTTTTGGTAGACAGTTTAGCTATCAAACAATTGATGAAAAAACAGGAAAATCAAAGAAAGTAATCTCTCGATGGGTTCAAAATATTTCTTATATTGATGATGCTGCAACCTTAGAGGTTACTTTTACAATGGATGTAGTACCCTTAATTACACGTTTAGAAAAACAATTTACAAGTTATCAGTTAAAACAAGTTTCCCAATTAACAGGAAAATATGCCATTCGACTCTATGAATTACTTATAGCATGGCGCGAAGTCGGTAAGACTCCTATATTTGAGGTTTCTGACTTTCGTTCAAAGCTTGGTTTAACGTCAGATGATTACCCAAGGTTAGATACATTTAAAAGACGTGTACTTGAATCAGCAGTCAAACAGATAAATGAACATACAGATATCATCGTTAAAGTAGAACAACATAAAGAAGGGCGCTCTATTTCAGGGTTCTCTTTTAGCTTTAAACAGAAAAGAAATATGAACAAAGCTATAGAGCGTAAAAAAGATCCTAATACATTAGATATTTTTTCCAGAATTACAGATGCTCAACGCCACCTATTTGCTAACAAGCTTTCGGAATTACCTGAAATGGGTAAATACTCTCAGGGCACTGAAAGCTATCAACAATTTGCAATAAGAATTGCGGAAATGCTTCAAGATCCGACTAAATTTCAAGAATTACATCCTTATCTTGAAAAAGTTGGCTACCGTTAAATCATTGATGTAACGTTACATAACTAAATACTGTCTACTGGCATACAGATTTTTACTTGGGTTACATGATGAAAGCACTATCAGTTATTGAATTAGCTCAACTCTATGGAATGAATCGACAAAGTATCTATAAGCGTATAAATAAAGGAGATTTATCAAAAAATAGTGATGGAAAGATAGATCTATCAGAAGCTATAAGAGTATTTGGCGAACCATCGCACAACAACAAGAATGTAGCCACGTTACAGTCTACATCGGTACAAAAAG
Organism: Acinetobacter sp. GFQ9D191M; assembly: GCF_011174875.1. NCBI lineage: Bacteria > Pseudomonadati > Pseudomonadota > Gammaproteobacteria > Moraxellales > Moraxellaceae > Acinetobacter > Acinetobacter sp. GFQ9D191M. Next base: position 6,376 of record NZ_JAALGV010000003.1, on the reverse strand, counting down.
AGACAGAAGTAGACATGCTAAAACAGCAAGTAGACATTCTGAAAAAACAACTAGAACTTGCACATGAGCGAGAGGTTTTCCAACGAGAACAACTAGAAGCAAAAGACAATCAAATAGAAGCAATACAACGACTGTTAGAAGCCCCGAAACCTAATATGACTACGTTTACCGATCAAGAACCAGTGCAATCAAGCATGGTCAAAACAGATCCCGAACTGGACACAGCAGAAGCTAAACATGACGGATTGACTACTCCGGAGCAGACAGAAAATAAGCGGATTCCCGTGCCGGAGCAGGTAGAGCCGGAACAGCCAAAAAGAGGCTTCTGGAGCCGATTTTTTCTGCCGAATGGCTAAGGGTACTATTCAACTGAGCTAATCAAAGTTGTGAAACATTGATCAAAGAATAGACGTGGAACGTGAAAAATCATAAAAAAAGCCCGGTCATGGAAACTCGGGCTATCAACTAGGAACTACAGCGTTGAATTATAAGGATAATTATAAAGCATTTCGTATAAGGTGTATTATGTTAATTTTAGAAATAATACAAATTAATTTTCTACTTCTCCTTTCATACTCATATCAACCCAAAGTGGTAAAGGAAATGAAGAATTAATTGGATATCCATCCCTGCTCGCATATCCAGAGGTTGGGTAGAAAGCCAGATTTCATCGATACGGATCATGTTGCAAGTGCCTTGAGTAATTCTGCTAAAGCAGATATTTCTGATACTTGCCATTTCAAGCCAATTTCTGCTCTTGAGTGGGGTAAAGTAATTTGAACCGTTAACATGTCAGTAGGAGTAGGATCTAATGGTGCAGAGCAAGATAAGGGAATAAATGCAGGTTTATTTGGTAGTGATGAGCGATCATTCCCTGGCTTAGCATCAATTAAGCGAATCCATTTGGATACAAGATTTGTATTCAATCCATGTTGCAAAGCGACTGAAGCAATTGAAACGTCCGGTGCTTTACAAGCCTGAACGATCTGCTGTTTAAATTCAGCACTGTATGTTCTTCGTTTTTTCGCAAGAGATGCGATGGATGTCTGATTATTTGTAGTCATAAATTTAAGTCCCCACTTGTTTCTAAGTGGGGACTAAATTAAGGCTTATAGGATGAATTCATAAGGTGTGTTCAGCGGACGCTTACCGTTTTATGAGGGTGGTGCCCACTAAAAAGCTGGCTTGATAACAAGCCAGCTTTTTAGTGTTTCGTACAAGGTAGAGGTTTCTAAATTACCCTTAAGCCAAAATTAGATTTCTAAAATTTAGACGACTATCTTGGCTAATTTCGGTTACTTCTGATCAGGAAGAGCAAACGCAATAATATAGTCACCTACATCTTTTGAGTGGCTCGCACCCCCTGCAGAAATAACTACATATTGCTTACCTGTTTTTGGTGATTTGTAAATTAGAGGTGCTGCAACAGCTGCAACGGGTAATTTAGCTTTCCATACTTCTTTACCAGTTTTGGAATCTAAAGCACGTAAATAATAATCTTGCGTACCTGCAAAGAATACCAAGCCAGAAGCTGTTGAAGTAGGACCACCTAGTGTTGGCATTCCTAATGGCATTGGGAGATGTGATTTAATACCTAATGGGCCAAGCTGTTCAGCTGTTCCCATTGGTACTTGCCATACCAACTTTTTGGTTTTTAAATCAATCGCAGACATCGTACCGAAAGGTGGTCGATTACAAGGTACCCCTAATGCTGATTGCATAATATCAATTTTTACTCCAGCGTACGGGCCTGCAAATTGTGGGCGTACTGTTCCCATAAATCCAGGAACTTCATCGGTAGATATTTTGTATTTCCCCATATCTTCTTTACGAACTAAAGACATCCGCAAAGGCATACGCATATCATTGACGAACATTAAACCTGTTGATTCATCAATTGAAATACCCCCCCAATTCATTCCGCCTAATAAACTTGGCCATTCAATATATGGTTTCTCACTAGGTGGTGTATATAACCCTTGATAAACCGAATCTTTAAACTGAATACGGCAATTGAGTTGATCAAAAGTTGAAATACCCCACATATCTTTTTCACGTAAAGTGTCATTACCAATTTGTGGCATACCTACAGAATATGGCTGAGTCGGAGATAGTTTTTCTCCTTCTGCTTGACCGGTAGTCGGTACGGGCTTTTCAATAACTTTAGTAACAGGTCGGCCTGTACGTCGATCTAATACAAAAATTTGTCCCATTTTTGTTGTTTGAATAAGGGCAGGAATTTGTTCTCCCTTATCATTGGTGACGTTGTAAAGAACTGGTTGAGAAGGTAAATCGTAGTCCCAAACGTCGTGATGAACAATTTGATATGACCATTTAGTCTTACCAGTCGTTGCATCTACAGCAACTACTGCTGAGCCAAATTTTTCTTTTGCTGCATTACGATCACCGCCCCAGTAATCAGGGGGGCCATTTCCAGTAGGTAGATATACTAGATTTAAATCTTTGTCGTAAGTTGGAATTGTCCACATATTTGGGGTTTCAAGAGTAAAGCCGTTTTTAGGTTGTCCAGATAATTCTGGATTACCTACATCCCAAGCCCAGGCTAGTTTACCAGTACGTACATCATAAGCACGAACTACGCCAGAAGGTTCACCATGAGTAATGTCTCGAACCCAACCGCCTAAGATGGCAACATGCCCTGCGATTAATGGGGTAGAGGTTGGATGGTAGCGTTTACTTTTTTCAGTAGGACCCATGTCATTTAACAGGTCAACTTGGCCATTTACTCCAAATTGAGGACATAAAGCACCAGTTTTTGCATTCAATGCAATTAAACGACCATCAACTGTAGATGTTAAAATTCGTTGTGGACAGGCTTGAATACTAGGAGTTTGTAAATCTGCTTTTGAAAGCGTTTTATCATGAGTCGCATCATAGTAACCAACACCACGACAGGTAATGTGTTCAGCTGTTTTTGCTTTTGGATCATATTTCCAAAGTGCTTTACCGCTATCACCATCAATCGCAGTAATAATATTAGTTGGAGTACATGAGTACAGTGTGCTACCAATTTGAATTGGAGTATTTTCATCGACTCCAATATTTTTTGGTCGGCCAGTATGGTAAGTCCATGCAACTTGTAAGTTTTTAACGTTATCAGGAGTAATGTCAGTATAAGGGGCAAAGCGGGTACCACTACCACTACGACCAAAATATTCCCAATTATCAGGATTTTCTGCTGTAGGTTTAGTTAAATTACGATCTTGAGCAATATTAACTTGATTTAGAGTTTTTCCATGGGGAAAAAAAGCTGAGATTAAAGCTATAACACAAGCAATAAAGCCAACTAAACCAACACGATTAGCAAAAGTCACTTTTTCTGTTGAAAGTGTTATTAAACTACGGCTTGCCCATAAGCTTAGTACAAATAAAACCGTTGGAACAACTAGACGGGGAATATACTGCCAGAAGTCAAAAACTTGTACTTCGGAAATAGCCCATATAACTGTTGCGATGAAAGTTAAAATGGATAGCCATAAGCTGATTACTTTTCTAAATGTATATAAAATAGCAATCAGTAGATAGGCAATACCAGCGATAAGGTAATAACTTGAGCCACCTAAGCTAACAAGCTTTCCACCTTGGATAATTAAGAATAATGCGATTAACACATGTAGAAGTATTACGAAAAAGCGATAAACTTTTGATCCTGCCCTTTCAGAAGGTGCAGTGTATTCGGTACTCATATATTGTCTCTTTGATGTGGGCTGTAATTAGCTTAGGCATTGCTACAGGAGGATTATTTCCTATAGCCCTTATTTTACCTATTGAGTTCGCATCTAGTACTCAATTAGCAACACGGCTAAGTGGAATAACCCAGTCCTTTGGATACTTATTGGCTGGGATCATGCCATGGGTTGGTGGAATTATAATAGATAAATTTTGTTCTATGGTGGGTCTAACTTCTCTAACCATGCTCATGGCTTTAGGTTTAGGAATTACTTCATATCATATGAAATATATGTTCAGTCAATATTCTAATGTATGAATAAAAAACATCTTATATCCGACTTTAAAATTACTAAAACTAATTCCATTTAACATAATGGGCGTTATACGAAATGCACAAATTGAAACATATAAAAATCAAAAACTTATGATATAAATTATTTGCTCGATGATGTTCAAAAGCCGACTTGGAAACAAGTCGGCTTTTTTATGATCGATTCTGTAAGATTTTGCCAATAGAAAATGGAAAACCTTTGCAAAATTTACAATTTTGTATTAACATTTTTATATTAACAAAAAGCGATGCAACTATGGAAATTGAGTTTTCATGGGATGAGCATAAAGCAGAAACAAACCTCAAAAAACATGGTGTAGCTTTTGAAGATGCAACCTTAGTTTTTTATGATGCTCATGCCGTCTTCAAACAGGATCGCTTTGAAAATGGTGAATATCGTTGGCAAGCGATAGGTCTCGTACACGGGCAGACAGTTTTATTGGTGGCTCATACTGTACAAGATCATAATGGGATTGATCATATCCGTATTATTTCAGCACGACAGGCAGAGAAAAAAGAGAGGAAACAGTATGAACAAAACCGTTACTTACAAAGTAGATTTGAATAAACCTCCTGTCTTATCTGAAGAACAAAAGGCAAGACTCGAAGCCCTGGCTAAACGCCCAGACAGTGAAATAGACTTTTCAGATATTCCTGAACTCGATGAAAGTTTTTGGAAAAATGCAGTGCAAAATCCATTTTACAAGCCGACTAAACAAGTAACTACGGTTCGCATCGATGCAGATGTCATGCAGTGGCTAAAAGCCCAAGGCAAAGGCTATCAAACACGAATGAATAAAATTTTGCGGGATGCTATGCTCAAAGAATTAAAAAATCATCAATAAAAATGGGAGCTTAAGCTCCCATTTTTGACTTCGTATAACGTGTATTGTGTTAACTTTAGAATTTATTAACAAAAATATTATTCAATTTTAGCTCGATTTTTTAGGTAAAATAATTACAAAATTATTTTCCTCAAATTCATCTTGTAACATCTTTTTCCCTTTTTGGGTTTGACACATAATTGATGGATAAAATTGAAGTTCACCTTTTGTTAGCTTCAATACTTGCCTAGATATATAAAGTCCTAACCCCCCACCTTTCTTACCCGTTCTATGTGCTAAATCACCCGAATAATTTTCCTCGAAGATACGTTCTCTTTCATTTTCAAGTACTCTAAGACTCGTCATCTCAAAACGTATTAGGATATTTTCTTTGCTATGATCTTCCTGTAAATGGATATTCAAATCAGTTTTATTTAAAGCATACTTAACCGTATTTTGAAGTATGTGGTATAAAGCGACTCGAACACATTCAAAATCAAAATATCCATAAGTTTCATCAGTATATGAAATAAAATTAACACGGATTTCCTTTTCAATTAAATCTAGAAAGAACATATCAATAACTGTTCTAATTACTTTATGAACGTTATGTTCATCAATTCTCAAATTTTGTTGTTTCGCAATCAACTTATTAAAGACTGTAAATTCAGATTTTATCGCAGCATTATTTTTTGCCATTCTTAATAAAATTTTAGCAACCTCTCTGAGATTGTTTTTAATTTTATTTTCAACAAAGATAATTTGCCTTTGCTGTTGTTGCTTCATTAATTCTGATTGTGGAATTAAACTAAAAAATTCTTGAATATTATGAGCATTTAAAGACACAACGTTATGCAATAATCTTGAAGTATTTCTATTGCTAGTTTCTTGCATTTGCATATAAGTAGTATACAAACTCTCAAGACTAGCCTCATAAGTTGAGACTAATGTTTTGAACTTCTGAGAGCTTTTCACATAGTTTTCATTACTTGAAATTACATATAGTGTGCAATGATCTGTATTGATTTTTGCAACCCTAGAATTCCCACTTTTTACAATCTGATTAGAAGATAAAGATAAGCTTTCTATCTTGTCTTTTTCAGAAATTAATAAGTTAGAAAATAGAGTATTACTACTAGCATCTAATAAATGAATTCGTACATCGTCATTCTGCTTATGCATTACTAATTTCTCTAGCAAATTTTTCTACTAATTGAATAAATTCATAAGGTTCAGCATTTTTTTCTAACACCGCATCAACTTTTCTTAATGTAGGATCGAATCGATTTCCAGTTGTTTCAGCAGAATAGAGAATGACTTTTTTTTCTGGATGGCGCTCTTGAATAATATTAGCTAACCCAATACCTTCATTATGAAAAAGTTTAGTTCCTACCCCCTGAATATCAATGAAAAAAATATCATTCCCAGTAATTAATGGACTGTCCAATGTTGTGATATCTTTTACTAATTTCGTATGTATCCAACCTTCATCTACTAAGGTTTTAACTATGAACCGTACCGGGTTTGT
>NZ_JAALGV010000029.1:0-48083 GCF_011174875.1 Acinetobacter sp. GFQ9D191M | reverse complement strand
CAAACCCGGTACGGTTCAGTTCGCTATTAAGGCGATTGATTAGCCACTAAAAGTAATAGCGAAAACCAAATTGATAAGTAACCCCATTTAAGTCCAGATCATCACTCTTACCAGAGACACATGCGCCATTCATACAAATCTTGGCGTCACGGTTAAACATCCATTGATAACCAAAAGATCCAAATAAATCTGCTTCAGGAGCAACTTTATAACCGACTTCCAATGCAACGGGAATTGTAAAATAATCCAATTCAAGATCGATTCGACCAAGATCTGCATCCGTTTCACTTTCATCTACCCAGCTCATTCCCAGACCTATAGAAACTGCTGAATAAAGCTGATCATTTTCCAGAAATTTATTTTTTATCCCCACTGCAACTTGATTGTAATCAATATCTGAACTTTGAAATTTGTATTCGGCCCATAAGCTGGCCGTCGGATGGGATTGATATTCACCCTTAATAAACAGCCCATCGAATGATTCGGTACCCAAAAAACTGTCCGACCCTATTTTTGAACCGGCATAGCCAAAAGCCAAAGAGTACTGACTTATTAGGTTTTCTTGAGCATGATAAGGTGTAGTTGTAATTACTGCTTTATCTATTGGAACAGGATTACCATATTGAATAGCTAATGGTGTATTTGCTCCAGCAACTGAAGAAGCCCCAATCATCAACCCAATGAATAATAATTTTTTCATATCTATGTCTCATTTTTATTGTGAGCATAAGATACTAATTTTTTGATAGAAAAACTACTCAGTACATCTATTTATAGGAACAACAATTTATGAGATTAAACAAACTATAAATACAACAATGTAATTCACCCACTTTTATAGAATTAAAGGACCAAGGCGACTTATTCATATATATTCTCAACAAGAGGTAATTCCCGATGGTTAAACCAGATGAAGAGTTGAATGAAGAATTCCCAGAAGAGGAATTAGATCCGCAAGAGAAACAGGATCGAGAGATTCAACGCGGTCAGTTAGGCGTGGATCAAGACCCTCAGGTTAAAAGAGATCAAATACGTCAAAAACATCAGGATGAAGAGGAAGAGAATCCATAATTTATTTTATAGATCTGAAATTGATTTTTTAATCTAATGAGGAAAGTGAACTTATAAAATGATGGTGCGGCCAGCGGGACTCGAACCCACGCCACAGGCTTCGGAGACCTGTACTCTATCCAGTTGAGCTATGGCCGCAGCTTTTTGGAATGCGCACATCATAACAAAAATTCGCATAAGGTAAAGCAACTATCTATAACTTCGTTATTTTTATGCCTATCCTTTATACAGTGTGCCAAAACAGCAACAGAGAATTCCATGTGAATGACTTGGTTTATTCTGCAAGATCACTCACAATATCTCAACTTTTCACCATTTGAGATCTCTATGACTGATGCGCTGACATTAAGGGATTTGTCGAAGACCTATGGAAATGGTTTTCAGGCACTTAAAGGAATTAACTTAACTGTACCTGAAGGTGAATTCTATGCCCTGTTAGGACCTAATGGCGCGGGCAAGTCCACTACTATTGGTATTATCAGTTCATTAACAAGAAAAACTTCTGGAACCGTTGAAATTTTTGGTCACAATCTGGATACCCACCCTTCTGAAGCCAAACAATGTTTAGGCGTGGTACCCCAAGAATTTAACTTCGCCCAGTTTGAAAAAACCTTTGATATTCTGGTCACTCAAGCCGGTTATTACGGTATTCCTAAAAAAATTGCCCAAGCGCGTGCTGAAGAATATTTAAATAAACTGGGTCTTTGGGAAAAACGCTCTACTCAAGCTCGTATGCTTTCAGGGGGTATGAAACGTCGCCTGATGATCGCTCGTGCGATGATGCATGAACCAAAATTATTGATTCTGGATGAACCAACAGCCGGTGTGGATATCGAATTGCGTCGTTCCATGTGGGATTTTCTTAATGAAATGAACGGTAATGGTACTTCTATTATTTTAACGACTCATTATCTGGAAGAAGCAGAGATGTTGTGTCGTCAAATTGCGATTATCGATCGTGGTGTGATCAAAGAAGATACCACTATGAAGAACTTCCTGAATCAGCTCAATGAAGAATCCTTTATCTTCGATCTGGCTGCGCCTATTGAGCCATTAAATATTGAAATTATTGGTGTGAAATTTAATTTAGTTGATCCAATGACCCTAGAAGTGACACTGGATAAAGCACACAGTATGAATGATCTGTTCCAGTTACTGGAATCACAAAACATTCAGGTACGCAGTATGCGTAACAAGTCAAACCGCTTAGAAGAACTATTTGTGAAAATGGTCGAGAAAAATCTGGATGGAGCTGTACAATGAATATAAATCAGCTCGGCGTTGCCTTATATACCATCGTTCATAAAGAAGTTCGCCGTTTTATGCGGATCTGGCCACAAACTCTGCTGCCACCTGCCATTACCATGAGTCTATATTTCGTGATCTTCGGTAATCTGGTCGGTTCACGTATTGGGGAAATGGGCGGCTATAGTTATATGGAGTTTATTGTCCCTGGTCTGATTATGATGGCGGTGATTACTAATAGTTATGCCAACGTTTCTTCCAGCTTCTTTAGCTCAAAATTTCAGAAAAGCATTGAAGAGCTAATTATGAGCCCGGTACCTTTACATGCCATTTTATGGGGCTATGTATTGGGTGGTGTAATTCGTGGTCTGTTTGTTGCCATTATTGTCAGTGCCATGAGCCTGTTTTTTGCAGACCTTTATATTACTAACTGGTTTGTGACTATATATACAGTACTCATTACCTCGCTATTATTCTCTCTAGGCGGTTTTATTAATGCTGTCTATGCCAAATCTTTTGATGATATCTCGATCATCCCGACTTTTGTACTTACACCACTGACCTATTTAGGCGGTGTATTTTATGCGATTTCAGCCTTAAGTCCGTTCTGGCAAAATCTCTCTTTAGTTAACCCGATCGTGTATATGGTCAATGCGTTCCGTTTCGGCATTTTAGGTCATAGTGATGTCAATGTTTCCGTTTCATTGGTCGTGATTACTTTCTGGTGTGCCGTGCTTTACGGTATTGCTTACTATTTATTGTCTCGTGGTTCAGGAATGCGTGAATAATGAGTGTAGAACATTCTCTCCTTGGTAAAGACACCAACTACCCAACAGAGTATCAACCCGATATTTTGTTCCCGATTTCTCGTGCGCCTGCCCGTGAAAAATATGCCCATATTGAAGCTATTCAGCAAGGCAAAGACTGGTGGCATGTTTTTGAAATTTCATGGTTAAATTCTGCCGGCATACCTCAAGTGGCTATTGGTCGAATTACCCTGCCAGCATCTTCCCCAAATCTCATTGAATCAAAGTCTTTAAAGCTCTATTTCAATAGCCTGAACTTTGCCAAGTTTGATTCAAAAGAGGCCTTTATTGCAACTGTAGAAAAAGACCTCTCAAAAGCTGCCGGTGCTGAAATCACACTGGATCTTTTCCATGTTGATGAACTTGAAATTTCCAAGCCTGAAGGTATCTGTATTGATGACCTGACTCCGGAACGCCTGGAAAATCATCCAGATGCTTCTTTATTGTCTTTAGATCAGTACAGCGATGAAAATATCGAAGTACAACTCTATTCACATTTATTAAGAAGTAACTGCCCAGTCACTGGACAACCGGACTGGGGTACAGTATTTATACGCTATCAGGGCAAAAAACCTTGTTATAAGAGTATTTTGGCTTATATTATTTCGTATCGTCAGCACAACGGTTTTCACGAACAATGTGTGGAACAGATGTTTGCCGATATCTGGCAAAATCTGAAACCGGAAAAGCTGATGGTATATGCGACCTATACACGCCGTGGTGGATTGGATATCAACCCTTGTCGTGTATCGGATTCCACATGGATGCCTCGCCCTATTCGTTTAGCGCGACAATAAAAAACATTGAGGTTTAAGAATGCCTTTTTTTGGTTTTATTCCTTCTGCAGAACTATTAAATACAATTCAGACTGCACAGAAAAATAAAAACTCGAGTGAACCGCTTTATCCACTGCGGGATAAAACTGCATTAATGATTAATGATGAAATTATTGATGCAATTCTCACGGAACTGGTACGCCGTTTTCCTGCAAGCGAAAAACGCGATACGGCAGAAAAACTGGCAGGCTATATCAAGTCTACTGTGGCAGTGTTACTGAAACAGTTACTGAGTAAAGCACCAAATGAAGTCGTCAAGGAGTCGATTGCTTTTTCTGAACGCAGCCTGTTTAAAGATCTGGAAGGAAATTTCCGTATTGGTGAATCACTGGATGCCAATCTGGTCACCAATCTAAAACACCATTATGCAGAATTAAAAGCTGGCCAAAGTGTCGATAAGCAGAGTCTCAGCAATCTGTACAAACAGTTTGGTGAAGCGACTGTACGTCATTTCATGGTCGACTTTAATAAAACCTTAGATTTAGGCATGATTAAACGCAAGGCTGCTGATATTGGTGCTTCAGCGGTAATCAAAGCGATTAATATTGCAGCAGATAAAATCATCCTGAATTTAAATAAGGATGAACTTCAGGCAATGGCAGAATATCACGACACCCTATTCTTTACTGAATAAAGCCGCATATTTATTCAAATAATGCAGATTAAGCCTGACTTCGGTCAGGCTTTTTTGTGGCTTAAGAAATAGCTTGTTACAGTTATTGTGAACTAAAATACAAAATGCTGAAAAAACAACCAACCCTTTCCTGTTTTTAAGGGAGTTTATATGACTCTTATTCATCAGAATGTTATCTTTAATATTGCCTCTAATGCCAGAAAATTGAGAAAAGTGAATTGATCTTTTTCATGGCACGATTCAAATGACATAGCCACAAACCTATCAAAAAATTGGAAATCATACCAAGATGTTGAAATCGAATTTTTATAAAAAATTGAAGCAGCTTTCGATCCTTGTCAGTGCATTCGGACTCAGTAGTTTAAGCCTGGCCAACGATTTTCAATATCATCCCTCTTATGCCAGTTTCAAGCAGAACACTATGCAGACCTATGGTCTAAGTGCTCAGCAAGTAGACAGTGCAATGACGGGAGCAAAAAATCTTCCAAATATTATCAATATCATGAATCGTCCAGGTGAAAGTAAGCCTTGGTATGCCTATAAGACCAATTTTCTGTCTGAAGGCACGATTCAACGTGGTGTACGTTTCAAGCAGCAATATGCTGCAACACTAAATCGCGCTGAGCAGCAGTTTGGTGTACCACAATCGATCATTTTGGGGATTTTGGGGGTAGAGACCGGTTTTGGCAGCAACAAGGGTTCATTTGTGACCCGTGATGCACTGGCAACTCTTGGCTTTGGTTATGAACGTCGTGCGCAATACTTCCAGGATGAACTGGCGGCATTGATCGCATGGTCATATAAAGATGGTGTGTCAGCATCCTCGATCGTGGGTTCTTATGCAGGTGCTGTGGGCTATCCGCAGTTTATGCCAAGTAATATTCCAAAGTATGGGGTCGACTATGATGGCAATGGCCATATCGATCTGCGCAATTCTGCGGTAGATGCGATTGGTTCAATTGCAAACTATCTGGCTCAAAATGGCTGGCAACGTGATCAGCCAATAGCTTTCCCTGCCCGTTATACCGGCTCGAATCCTGATTCTGTCATCGCAAAAGATCTGACTCAGCCAACGCCTTATGGAGTAATCAAAACCCAAGGGATCAGTCCGATGAATCCGATTGTTCGTATTGATGATCTTGATATGGTCAATGTTATTCAATTACAAGAAAATTACGGACCGATTTACTATATTACTTATCCGAATTTTCAAGTGATTACCACGTACAATCGTAGTCGTATGTATGCCACTGCATTGTGGCTTTTAGGTACAGAAATTACGAGCCGATAACAGTAAAATTTCCTACCAACCATTAAAGTCAAGATTTTTATTAAACAAAATGCCTATTTTTTAGGCATTTTTTACGCCTTGTTACAATATTGATTATTTTTTAATCAGTCATTGTTTATTTTGCGTACTTTTTTTAACTATTTTAATTAAACACTAGACAGCCAGTTGCCAGCATGAATATTATCCAATTCGTTAAATGTAGTTGCATAAGTTAAATATCAGGCATGTTTATAGGGTTATCAGCTACTTAGGCCCAATCTAATGAAACATGCTGTTAGGAGTTGATTCAATGCATTCTTCTTTTTTGAAGTATTTTATGGCCATCGCCGCGACCGTTACTCTAACGCAATCGCAAGCAGATATGGTTCAGTCATCATCATTCAATAATGATCATGACAATTCGCGTCTTGCAGCGCGTGTATTAAACAAAGAAGCTCAAAGCTTCAATTCAAATTTCACAAATTTGAACAGCCTTTCAATCACTGAGCGTTCTGGCGATAAAGTTCGTCGTCAAACCATTGCAGCAAAAATTGCAATTCCTGCAGAAGAGCCTTCAGTGATTGAGAAACTGAACAATGTTGCTTCAAACACAGTTCGTAAATTCAGTCAGACAGGTACAGCATCTTGGTATGGTCGTCAGTTCCATGGCCGTAAAACTGCCAGTGGTGAAACATTCGATATGAATGCAATGACTGCTGCACACCGTAGCCTGCCATTAAACTGCTTTATCCGCGTGACTAACAAAAACAATGGTAAGAGTGTTGTCGTGAAGGTGAATGACCGTGGTCCATTCCATGGCAACCGTGTTCTAGATTTATCTTACGGCGCTGCTAAACAGCTTGGTATTACCAATGCTGGTACTGCACATGTTAATATTGAGCGTGTAGATGGTCCAAACTCATAAGATTTGACCGCTCTACATTTAACTCAAAAGCCACAGTCATGTGGCTTTTTTATTTGGTGATGTAGAGCAAGAATTCGAACTACTTTTATCCTTAATACTGTCGATATTATTCCATTCAGATATAGGCCTCCTCTCCTTTACTCACCCACTATCGATTTCACTTTGACCATCCCCTCAAACTGTTTTATATTTTGAAAATAACAGTACGTTCATGGATGGGAGCGATAGAATGAAAACAATATCCGAATGGTTAGATGAATATAGTGAAAGTCATCAAAATAAAACCAACAAACTGATCCATTGGGTCTGCGTGCCTACCATCTATTTTTCCATTATTGGCATCATGGCGCACTTTAGCGCTTTACTAACTGCCCTGCTCCTGGTTCTGGCTTTTGTGTTTTATGCACGTTTAGATATCGTACTGGCTGTGGCAATGGCAGCTCTAACACTGATGATGGCCTGGTTCATCTGGGTCTTGCCTGTAGGGATCGGCTTCTTTATTGCCTTGTTTGTTTTTGCCTGGATTGGGCAATTTTATGGACACAAAGTCGAAGGTAAAAAGCCTTCTTTCTTCAAAGACCTTCAATTCCTTCTCATTGGCCCGTTATGGTGCATGGATGCCTATTTAGGCAAAGTCCTACCTAAATGGAAATCTCGTCAATCTGAGGCAATACAGTGCGCTTAAAGCGTATGTAATATCATTACATTTATAAAATCAAGGAAAATTCCCTTATTGATAGGTTTTTCCTTGGTGTTTTAACCAACCGCTGATGTGCTTATTGGATGGATCATGATGGGTCCAATGAATCACCCCGCCTTTTTCGCTATATTCATACTCACCAAAAAACACAACCTGATCCCCTTTTTGAATATTCTGGATGCGTGGTGCCAGATCAATATTGTGCGCAACCAATACAGTTTGACCAGTGGATAACTCCAGAATAAATTTCTGATGGCGGGAACCTTCATTATCATCTTTTAATAACGCTACCACCTTACCACTCGCCTGAACCTGAAGATCACTTTGTCTTTGCTGGTAAGCTTGCTTTATGCGCTGGGTATCATCAGAAAGCTTATGCGTACTTTTTTGAACATTAGTCTGCTCTTGAATCGCAACTTCTGCTGAAGGTACAAAAGTATTGGCCTGTTGTTTAGATTCTGCTAAATCCAGACCTAAATAAGCAGCCACCAAAAGTGCAATGACAGCCCCGATCCCCATATCGGTTTTATTTGCCATAATTCCTCCTTGATCATTCTTTATTTAGTCATAAAAAAAGCCCCATTCGGGGCTTTTTTCTAATTCGTTACCGAATTATTTTGCAGCAGCCTGAGCAGCAGCAACTTCTTCAGCGAAAGAAAGCTCAGCTTTTTTCTCGATACCTTCACCCACTTCGAAACGAACGAAGTTAGCAACAATAGTACCAGTCGCTTTAAGAACTTCAGCAACTTTCTTGTCGTTGTCGATTACGTATTGTTGACGCTCAAGAACAACTTCGTTCAGGTATTTCTCAACAGAACCTACAACCATTTTCTCAACGATGTTTGCTGGTTTGCCAGATTCAAGTGCTTTTGCTTCAGCGATTTCTTTTTCTTTCGCGATAAGGTCAGCAGGAACTTGTTCAGCATTTACAGCAACCGGGTTGAATGCAGCAATGTGCATTGCCAAGCCTTTACCAGTTTCAGCATCACCTGAGTAAGATACAACAACACCGATACGAAGACCGTGTTTGTAAACAGCAAGGTTTTCACCTTCAACAATTTTCGCACGACGTACTTGAATGTTTTCACCGATTTTTTGAACTAGCGCAATACGAGCTTCTTCTACAGTAGCGCCATCTTCAAGTTTAAGTTCAGCGATTTTAGCAGCGTCAGTTTCGTTTGCAGCAAGTGCAGCAGCAGCAACTTTCGCAGAGAAACCAGCAAAGTTTTCGTCTTTAGCAACGAAGTCAGTTTGGCAGTTTACTTCTAGAAGGATTGCTTTGTTGCCTTCTTGAGCAATTGTGATCGCGCCGTCAGCAGCAATGTTACCAGCTTTTTTAGCTGCTTTTGCTTGACCAGATTTACGAAGGTTGTCGATCGCTAATTCGATGTCACCACCAGCTTCTGTCAAAGCTTTTTTACATTCCATCATTGCTAGACCAGTACGATCACGCAGTTCTTTAACCATGCTTGCTGTAACTGCAGTCATGTTTATCTCCTAAATTCGGTAGAAAATGAATTCTTTTTAGAACAGAAACGGCCCAGAGGATTCTCATGGGCCGCCTGCATACATAACGCTTACTTTGCCACCATCACGTGTCGCAAAAATGACAAGCTAGCGTCTAACGCATTAAGCCTCAGAAGCAGGAGCTTCTTCTGCTTTAGCTTGTGCATTTGCTTGTGATTGAGCATATTCTTTACCAGCAAGAATCGCATCAGCCATAGCAGAAGCATAAAGTGTTACTGCACGGATCGCATCGTCGTTACCCGGAATAACGTAGTCTACGTTGTCTGGGTTAGAGTTAGTATCAACGATACCGATTACAGGAATACCAAGGTTTTTAGCTTCTTTAATTGCAATCGCTTCGTGATCAACGTCGATTACGAATAATGCGTCAGGTAAACCACCCATGTTTTTAACGCCGCCTAAAGCACGTTCAAGTTTTTCCATCTCACGGCTACGTTCTAAAGCTTCACGTTTAGTAAGTTTAGCGAAAGTACCGTCTTGAGATTGAGTTTGAAGGTCTTTCAAACGGTTGATAGATTGGCGAAGAGTTTTCCAGTTCGTCAACATACCACCTAACCAACGGTGATCTACGTATGGTTGACCAGCGCGTTGAGCTTGTTCACGGATGATTGCAGAAGCAGCACGTTTAGTACCAACGAACAAAACTTTGTTCTTTTTGCTAGCCAATTGGTTAGCGAAGTTCAAAGCATCATTTAACGCAGGAACAGTGTGCTCAAGGTTGATGATGTGAATTTTGTTACGCGCGCCAAAGATGTATTGACGCATTTTTGGGTTCCAGAAACGAGTTTGGTGACCAAAGTGCGCGCCAGCTTGTAGAAGGTCGCGCATGCTTACGTTGTAATCTGCCATTTTCTTTACCTTAAAGTTTGGGTTAGGCCTCCATATATCCGCATTCTCCACCCTTGCGGGCACCCAGAGTAATGTGACGATATATGTGCGGATTTTTAATACACCATTCAATCAGCCTCGCAAATATATTCACGAAAAAGCATTTGATAAAATGGGCGGCTATTTATACCATAGTCACATACAAATTTCCAAAAGTTTTTAGAGATCATGAACACTACTTATCAAGCTCCCCGTCGTTTAATCAAATCCGCTGAAGATATCGAAAAGATGCGTATCGCTGGACGACTGGCTGCAGAAGTGTTGGATATGATCAAACCGCATATCAAACCCGGCGTAACGACACTGGAATTGGATACGATTTGTCATGACTATATTGTAAATGTGCAGAATGCCATTCCTGCATGTTTAGGTTATGGTGCAGCGCCTGGCCGCCCTGCTTTCCAGCATACAATCTGTACATCTGTAAACCATGTGGTCTGTCACGGGATCCCATCTGAAAACAAGATCCTGAAAAAAGGCGATATTTTAAACATTGACGTCACTGTCATCAAAGATGGTTTCCATGGGGATACCAATATGATGTACATCGTGGGTGGTGAAACTTCAATCCTGGCAAACCGTCTGTGCAAAGTCGCTCAAGAAGCCATGTATCGTGGTATGGCTGTGGTGAAACCAGGTGCTACTATTGGTGACATTGGTCATGCGATTCAAAAATATGTTGAATCTGAACGCTTTAGCGTTGTCCGTGAATACTGTGGCCATGGCATCGGTACGACTTTCCATGATGAACCACAAGTTCTGCACTATGGTCAACCAGATACCGGTATGGTTCTTGAAGAAGGTATGACTTTTACGATTGAACCAATGGTGAATGCCGGTGTTTGGCAAACCAAACTGCTGGGTGATAAATGGACTGTGGTCACTAAAGACCATAAATTATCGGCTCAATATGAGCACACTCTTTTGGTAACAAAAAATGGCATTGAAGTGCTGACTGCCCGTCCTGAAGAAGATTTGTCACGTTTTAGTGCATAACAACAACACTTTCTCACATAAATGGCCACTTTAAAGTGGCCATTTTTAGTTTATATTTCCCCTATTATTCTCATCCTCAAAGCATATTCTTAGTTCATGTCTATCTAAACTACCTATCGATGTTCAAGATAAGGTTGCACTGATTCAGCATTTTTTTCGTATATTTTTCCAAATTCTTTTGCCCAATGTGCACCATTTTAGGCTAAGATAATGTGCTTTTTATTTTTTAATCCCTATAAGAAGGAATACTGCCGTGGACGTACGTCTCTCTGATCGTGTGAATGCCATCAAACCGTCCCCTACGCTTGCTGTGACAAATAAGGCTGCTGAACTGAAAGCTGCTGGTCACAACGTTATTGGTTTGGGCGCAGGTGAGCCAGATTTTGATACCCCTCAACACATCAAAGATGCAGCAATTGCAGCAATTAACAACGGTTTCACCAAATACACCGCTGTTGATGGTACGCCAGGTCTTAAAAAAGCAATTATTGCTAAATTAAAACGTGACAATAACCTTGACTATCAAGCAAACCAAATCCTGGTTTCTTGTGGTGGTAAACAGTCTTTCTTTAACTTGGCACTTGCTTTGTTAAACAAAGGTGATGAAGTGATCATCCCTGCTCCATTCTGGGTAAGCTATCCAGATATGGTGATCATTGCTGAAGGTACACCAGTAATCGTGAAATGTGGTGAAGAACAACGTTTTAAAATTACTCCTGAGCAATTAGAAGCTGCGATCACTGACAAAACTCGTCTAGTGGTATTAAACAGCCCTTCTAACCCGACTGGCATGATCTACACTAAAGCTGAATTAGAAGCTTTAGCTGCAGTACTGCGTAAATACCCAGAAGTATTCATCGCATCTGATGACATGTACGAACCAATCCGCTGGGAAGATGAATTCTACAACATCGCAACTGTTGCCCCAGACCTTTACGACCGCACTATCGTATTAAACGGTGTGTCTAAAGCATATGCAATGACAGGCTGGCGTATCGGCTATGCAGCGGGCCCTGCTAAACTGATCGGTGCGATGAAAAAAATCCAGTCTCAGTCAACTTCTAACCCAACTTCTATTTCACAAGTTGCTGCAGAAGCTGCATTGAATGGTCCTCAAGACGTTCTTGTACCAATGGTTGAAGCATTCAAACGTCGTCATGACCTGGTTGTGAATGGCTTGAATGACATTAAAGGTATTTCTTGCCTACCTGCTGATGGTGCATTCTATGCATACGCAAACATCAAACCATTGATTCGTGCGAAAGGCCTGAACTCTTGCACAGAATTCTCTGCTTGGTTACTGGAAGAAACTGGTGTTGCAGTCGTTCCTGGTGATGCATTCGGTCTAGGTGGTTTCATGCGTATCTCTTACGCAACTGCTGACGAAGTATTAGTTGATGCGCTTGCACGTATCAAAAAAGCTGCTGATTCTATCGAAGGCGTTGATGAAGCAATTGCTTCTATCGAAGCTGAAAAAGCTGCGAAATAATCTAATTGATTAGATAAAAAAAACCCGCGATCATCGCGGGTTTTTTTATGCAGTTTGTAGATGCTTACGGTATTTAAGTCCCAAGCAAAGCAAGCACATCAATGCGGCAAAGGTATAGGAAATAGCCAGCATCCACCAGAAACCACTTATTCCTGAAACATCCAGGTTGAAATTGAAGAGCAATACTGGATGATAAGCCAAATACCAACCTCCACCCAATCCACCTAATAGCAGTACTCCACTAAAGATAAACATGGGGAAGACCACCACTTTCCAGCAACGTAGCATATTGACGCTAATCACCAGAATCGCATCAAAAATATGCATCCAGCACAATAAGAACATCAATGCCAGACTCACCGCAAGCACATCCTTATTATCACTAAATAGCGTCACAATCGGTTTTTGAAAAATTGCGATCAAGATCGCCAAAACAATTGCGCTTGCGACCACCACACGTAACGCTTTAAAAGTTAAATCCCAGGCAGATTGCACTTGATTTGCACCAATCCTGGTAGAGACCAGAATGCTAAAAGCAGAGCTCATCGAAAATGGCACCATAAACAGCAGGCCAGCCAAACCCATCGCTACTTGATGCGCATTCACTATTATCTCCCCCAAAGGCAAGATCAATAATGCAATCGCACTAATTGTAAAGACATCAATAAATACGACAATTGCTGAGGGTAAGCCGATTCTTAAGATTTTTAGCAAAGTCTTAAAATGGAAGAATTGTCCGGACCAGTGCACACGCAACTGCTTTTCTAGAAATATCAGGTAATACACCACTAATAGTGCCCATTGAACAGTCAGATGAGCAATGAAAGCTCCCTTAACCCCATAGGCAGGTACATAACCCTGAATCCCAAAAATCAGGCAATAGGCCAAACTCACTTTGAATATCAGATAAAAAATATTGGCATAGAACACACGCTTCGCCTCACCACAGGCTTGCGTTAAAATATATAAAATACGTACTAACAAATGTGCTGGAAGCGTCCAAGCCAGTAACCATAAACAAGGTTGAATCAAAGCCTGTAATGCACTATCTGCTTTTAACAAATGTAGCAAAGGATCTGCATGAGTTAATAGCCATCCTGCAAATACAGACAGGACGATGACAATAAGGATGCTCTGTTTCAGAATTTTTTAAATATTATCAAAAGCACGTCGCCCATATGCTTCAGCAAGTTCCTGCATCATACCCTGCAAAATCCCCGTCCCCGAAACAAATAATAAAGAATAAATAGATAAACACACAGCCATAGCAGCCACATGTTGCGGTGAGTAATGAGACAGGAAAATCATGTCAAATATTCCGGCCAACATTATGATGCTATTACTCAAAAAAATCGGTACCCAAAGATGCAAAAACTGTTTCATTGCAAAATCACTCTATTCTTAATTCTTTTCTCGGGTTTTATTTTTAAACTGAATTATTTAAAACTGAGATATACAGTGGAAATCACATACAATCCTTGTGCCATAAATCTTTATATTTATTGATTTTTATAGAAAAGTTTAGTTTCTATCTTTAGTTCGCTTATAGAAAATAATAATTTATTGAGCTCAGAAACTATGAGTTTTTTTCGTTCCAATTTAACAATTTAATCAAAAGAAAGAATGATCATGACATGAAAAGCAGGATGCTATTTGAAATATGAACCTGCTGATCAGTATTTTTTAATGAGATATATGCACTTATATAGTATTCTTAGTTTTAAAAAGATTATTTTCATCAGATCAAATTATGAGACTTACTCTTCCTTTATCTGATTATATTTATTTCAAGAATCAGGTTGCTGAAACATGGCAATGACTTCAGCTTCTGTCATTTTTTTGGTTTGATTGTTAAATGAATAAAATGCTGGCTGATGATCTATATAAATTTCTAAATTGAAATCCAGATCCTCTGGAAGTTACTCTAAAGTAAATACATTAATATTGGCAAAGGAATGGTCTTTGTTCCGCCAGAAAATAAAAGTACCGCAAGCATTGCAAAAACCACGCTCTGCCCATTCAGAAGTACTCGCAACAGATAAATGCTGCTGATCAATAAAGTGAATATTTTCTATATCAATCGACATGAGAGGCCCACTTGTCTGGCGGCGACACATGGAGCAATGACAGGCAGCCACTTCATGATTTCTAAGCTGCACTTCAAATCGAGTCGCACCGCATAAATATCTCGCTTTCATGATTATTCTTCCTCGGTATTATTATTTTTAATCATTTTACCGGATTCATCATAAGTAAAAGGCTTTGTACATTTCCTCATACAATTTTTTATTGCTGATCGAAGCACCATCTGCCTAAACTTGTCATTCAAATCCAGTATTTAAAATAATAAGGACAAGCTATGGATCTCAAGAATCTTTCAGGTTTGCAGATTATGCAAAAGATGCTTAAGGGCAATCTGTCTATGCCTTCTATGGCAACCACCATTCCCATGTCTGCTGGCGAAGTCGAACCGGGACATGTGACCTTTGTTGTAAAAGCAGATGAACGCCATCTGAATCCTATGGGAGGTGTACATGGCGGTTTTGCTGCAACTGTTTTAGATACGGTAACAGGCTGCGCGATTCATACTTTACTTGAAGCCGGTGTCGGTTATGGCACAATTGATCTGAATGTAAAAATGTGCCGTCCAATTCCTCACAACCAAGAACTAAAAGCGATCGGAAAATCAATTAATCTCAGTAAAAACCTAGGTATTTCCGAAGGTCAAATTCTGGATGACGAAGGTCGTATTTATGCCCATGCCACAGCAACCTGTATGATTTTTCGCAATTCCGACCATTAACGTGTTTAAGGCTTAAAGTACGCCCCATTTCCCTTGCGGTGCTTTTACCAGCTTCGGCTGAGTCAAAGCCCGATATTCAAAATAATGCTTAGAAACATTCGATACACTCAGCACCTGAGTTTCTTTAGCAGAAGCCTGCCACACTTTAGACTGGTTCGACCCAGTCAGAAGATTGCCAGTAAGCGCATAAATATAAAGTTCTTTTTGCCGAGTTTCAGGCGTGTTCAGAAAGATCTCAAAGCTAAATTGGCGTTCTTGTTCGACCAGCCACTTTTCTGCAAACCATAATTGCAGCAAGTCACCCAGATACAATTGTTTGGTCGCTAAGGGCCATAAACGGATTTCTGCACCAGCCACAGGGGTAAAGTATTGAGCTGAATCTTGAATAATATCGAGATAATGATCTTGATAAAAAGACAGTTGAGAGAAGATTTGAGGGATAGTGAGCGTATTCATTCGCTTTCTCCGGTTTAGCCATTTTTGTGCTGGCAAGTAGGTTTAAATCCACACTGTTTGACCATTTGGTCAAACGACTTTATGTTTTCAATCTAGCAAGTGAAATTTGTTCTGACAAGCATTTTTTAAGAATTTAATGCAATCGTTTAAATTAAAATCAGATAAGTACAATTTGTAATAAATATGACAGTTTTTGCTTGACCCTTTGCAAAATCTCTCTATAATCGCATTCAGATTCTCCCATAGCTCAGTCGGTAGAGCGACGGACTGTTAATCCGCAGGTCCCTGGTTCGAGCCCAGGTGGGAGAGCCAAATTCAAGAAAGCCCAAGCATTTAAGACTTGGGCTTTTTTATTGCCTGAAATTTCATTTATAAAATGATTCGATTCTTCTTTTCTCTTATATATTCTTACTCTGCCCTTTTATTTACCTAGTTAGATTGGCTTATATTCTCGTTTAATCAAATGTGCTGTTATAAGCCGTTATTCTAAAATTGACGACAGCTTTTGCTATCTTGCACTTCAAGTTTTTCCTTCTAATCAAATTATAAAATGCTTAGGCTATTTTAAATCCTTTCAATAGATAAATAAGCTAGGTAGCGAATCTTATATTTATAAAAAAATCCCCCGATTTGGAGGATCTTTTTTGATGTCTTAATTGAGTAGCTTTTTAAGCTGCTTTTGCAGGCACACCACTGTGGAAACGGAACATTTCATCTGGACTAAGAATCAGATTCTTTTCTACTTCACGGATATGCTCAATTCGGCTTTGAATATCTTCTTGTGGATTTTTCAGTTTTGCAGTTTTAGCCACATCTAAAGCTAAGGCCAAGTAGTCCTCAAAATGGCGAGATTCAGATTTAAGCAAGTAACGGTAATAACGTCCTAGCTCATCATCCACCAGCGGCGCAAGCGCATAGAATCGCTCACAAGAACGTGCTTCTACAAAAGCACCAATCACCAGCACATCAATCAGCGCCTCTGGCTCATAGGTACGGATTTCTTTGCGTAAGCCACCTGCATAACGTCCTGCACTGAGTCCAATCCATTGCTGGCCACGCTTATTCATGAATTCCAGCACCTGCTCATAGTGCAGCATTTCTTCCCGTACCAGTTGCGCCAGTTTCACCTGTAAATCTACAAAGAAGCTATAGCGGAACATCAGGTTTATTGCTGTACTGGCTGCTTTCTTCTCACAGTTGGCATGATCCTGCATCAGAATTTCCAGATTCTGTAATGCCTCATCGAGCCAGGCTTTTGGTGTTTCACAACCTAAGAAGCCAATGACAGGCTTCATCAGTTCATCATAATCAATATTTGACATATATCTTTTGCAATCTTAACGCGCAGCTTTAATTGCAGCCTTCATTTGTTGTACAGCTTGCGCCAGTCCAACAAAAACTGCATCTGCAATAATCGAGTGACCAATATTTAATTCATGAATTTGAGGAATCGCAGCAATTGGAGTGACATTATCCAGGTTCAGACCGTGACCTGCATTGACCACCAGACCTTTAGAAGCCGCATACTCTGCCCCTTTGATAATGCGATCCAGCTCAACTTGCTGTGCTTCTGGCGTGTCAGCATCGGCATAAGCACCTGTATGAAGCTCAATTGTAGGTGCGCCACAAGCGACTGCCGCATCAATCTGGGCAATGTCTGCATCAATAAATAGCGACACGTCACAGCCAATCGCAGACAGTTCCTGGGTGGCTTTTTTCACATCTTCAAAATGACCAACGACATCCAGACCACCTTCAGTCGTCACTTCCTGACGCTTTTCTGGTACAAAGCAGACATGCTGCGGCTGGATTTCTTTAGCAATCGCCACCATTTCATCAGTTACGGCCATTTCCAGGTTCATATGGGTAGTTAATACCGGACGCATACGACGTACATCTTCATCCTGAATATGTCGACGGTCTTCGCGCAAATGCAGGGTAATTCCCTCTGCACCGGCCTGCTCACAGATCAATGCAGCATTGACTGGGTCTGGGTACGTCGTACCACGTGCTTGTCTTAAAGTTGCGACATGGTCAATATTGACACCAAGTAATGCAGCCATACTATTTTCCTAACTACGATTGAGATTGAGATTGAGAATTTTGGATCCACAGTTGTCGACTTTTCAGTGGTCGGTCACCGAGTAAAGCAGTGATCACCTGTCGATATAGCTTCGTCAGTAATTGTAACTGTTCTGGATTAAAATCCCTACCATTTTCATAGTGCTGCATTGTTAAAATCTGCTGGCCCGACATGGTTGAGCGCATAGCCTTGGCCGAAGGCATAAAACCTTCATTCAACTGAAAATAGTAATGTTGCACGGGATTGATTTGTGCCTGATTGGCATCGACTGAAAAATCCAGTTCATAGCCCAGTTCTTCTAATAAGATATGTTCAAACTGACGCAGAACCTGTTTTAAATAAGTATTGGGATTTTCCTGATCGGAGAGTTTTTGCAAGGCATTCAACGTTTCGCCATATTTGGCAAAGGTCAGCGGCATTTGCACTTCAAGCGGACATAAACGCAACAGGATTTCATTCAGATAAAAGCCAGAAAAGAAAGCATCACCGAAAAAAAAGATCGGCTGATTAACAATTTCTAATTTGGTGAAGTTTTTCAGTTCAGATTTGCCTGAAGCTAACAAGCTGATGGGTTGATATTGGGGTGGAGGATTTTGTCTCAGTATCCCGTCGATACGGCCATATTCCTGGGTAAATAAATGCACAATATGACTGCGATCGCGATATTTACGATGATGAATCAGGTATCCATGCAGCACTTCATTACGCATAGGCTGCTTCTTTAATCTTTATTCTTTTTTGAGTTTTTCTCGTCTTCTTCGTCATCCCCATCAGGAATGGCGGCACCCACAACAGCCGCGGTCCCTTTGACCGCGTACTTTGTGGTTTTATAGGCAACTTTGGCAGGAACGGTCACTACTTTATGAATACAGCCTTGCAAGAATAAAACACATGCAACAACTGCCAGAAATTTCATCATGATCCGTTCCTATCCAATTTAAATGTCGCTATAACCTAGACTTTTCAATGCCCGCTCATCATCAGACCAGCCGCCTTTGACTTTCACCCAAAGCGTTAGCATGATTTTCTGCTCGAACATTTTTTCCATATCGACACGTGCGTCCATACCGATTTTTTTCAGCTTGGAACCTTTTTCACCAATCACAATAGCCTTTTGGCCAGCACGATCAACGAAAATAGTGGCATCAATATAAGTACATGCCGGCTTCATACGACCTGTTTTTTCATTCAGGGTCGGCTCTTCAGTTTTGAAAGATTCTATCTGAACAGTTAAATCGTATGGCAGTTCTTCGCCTAACTGACGCATGATCTTTTCACGGATAATTTCAGAGGCTAG
This sequence comes from Acinetobacter sp. GFQ9D191M, assembly GCF_011174875.1. Taxonomy (NCBI): domain Bacteria; kingdom Pseudomonadati; phylum Pseudomonadota; class Gammaproteobacteria; order Moraxellales; family Moraxellaceae; genus Acinetobacter; species Acinetobacter sp. GFQ9D191M. Next base: position 29,057 of record NZ_JAALGV010000029.1, on the reverse strand, counting down.
GAAACGTTCTGAACGATCGGTAAGCTGATCCAGTGAATACAGTGGTGGCTGGAATGGCAGATACTTGGCAATCGTATCGCGTAAGTGTTCGAGGTTTGCACCACGAAGTGCAGACACCGGTACGATTTCAGCAAAGTTCATCAGTTTGGCACGTTCTCGAATCAGCGGTAAAGCCTCATTCTTGTTCTCGAACGTGTCCAGCTTGTTGATCACCAGAATCACTGGCATATCCGCATTTTTTAATTTTTCCAGAACAAGCTCGTCGTTCTGGGTCCATTTCTGTGCATCAACAACAAACAGCACCAGGTTCACGTCACGCAGTGCAGAGTGCGCAGCTCGGTTCATCATTTTATTGATGGCACGCACTTCTTTTTTATGCATCCCCGGTGTATCAACAAATACCGCCTGAGACTTTTCACGTGAATCAATCCCTACGATTTTATGACGTGTGGTTTGTGGTTTACGTGAAGTAATTGAAAGTTTCTGGCCCAGTAAGTGGTTCATCAAGGTTGATTTACCCACGTTTGGACGTCCGACAATCGCCACGAAACCGCTACGATAATCAGAAGGAATTTCAGTACCCTGTGCACTGAAAAATTGACTAATCAAGTCATTGCTGTCGCTTTGCGACTCGTGATCAGCATCAATGTGATCGGAATGAGTAGTCATTAAGACTTATGCTCCAAATGTTTTAAAATATCTGCCGCAACCGCCTGTTCAGCGAATCGTCGGCTTGAACCTTCACCGGCCATGACCGGCAAGCCTTCTACCTGGCATTCCACTTTGAAATGCTGGTTCGGGGCATCACCCTGAATATCTACAACCTCGTAAACTGGGAGAGGTTTTTTACGTGCTTGTAAATATTCCTGTAGGCGTGATTTAGGGTCTTTCAGCTGGTCAGTCGGCTCAATATTGTCTAAATATGGTTCGTACCATTTTAGCACAATCGCCTGTAGTACAGTGAGATCACCGCAATCCACATAGATCGCACCAATGATGGCTTCGACCGTATCCGCAAGTATAGACTCACGATGATGACCACCCGATTTCAGCTCACCCGTACTGAGAATCAGGTTCTGACTCAATTTTAGATCATTGGCAATTTTCCCTAACGCTTCCTGTCGGACAAGAGTCGCACGCATACGCGTCAGACGGCCCTCATTTTCCTGCGGGTAAGCAGTAAAGAGATAATTGGCTATGATCATCCCTAAAAGAGAATCGCCTAGAAATTCTAGGCGTTCATAGTTGTGTTTATGACTGACTGAACGATGGGTCAGTGCCAGTTTTAACAGATCAGCTTGTTTAAACTGATAGCCGATCCGTTTGGCAAGACGCTCATCATTTAGTTTTGACTGTGCTTTGATCAAAATCTTTCTCAAACTTCATCACTAAATCTATATTCAATATAAAATTCTTGCGAATTTCATAATTCTTGTGCACCTGTAAACCATCAGTGTTAGTTACTTTAGCAATTTCATCAAACTTCAGATCGCGAATATTGTTCATTTCTAAACGCTGACCCATCTGCTGACGAAATTTTTCTGGCGCAATATTTGTCGGAGAACTCTTTAAAAGTTCCTCAATCTGATTGTCCACCATACGATCATCAAAGTATGGCCCCCAAACTGCAATCGCCACTTTGGCAAGAAAAGCAAACCCCACGATTGCAAATAAAATTCCAATATACGAAGCACCTTGTTGATGTTTCATTTTTTATTTTCCTAACTGAAATAATTAATCGATTATTCCGTTTCGACTAAACGATGGCAGTTTAAAGCCAGGTTCTTTATGCATCCAGATATAGAATGCGCGACCTGTTAAGTTTTCTTCCGGAACAAAGCCCCAGAAACGACTGTCAGCACTTTGATCGCGATTATCCCCCATCGCAAAGTAATGACCTTCTGGTACTTTCACTTCCCAATATAAACCATTTTCCGCTGAAAACTTACCATTTTCTATATAGTTAAGGAATGGAGCCTGACGAGCTACATTGACTCCTTCCAGCTCACGCATAGTGAAAGTATGTTCGCCAATGGTTTCTTTATGATAAATCGAATTTGGCGTGTCCAGGCGATCTTTTTCACGACTGAATTCTACTGGAACTTTTGCTACTTTTTCACCATTAATAGTTAACTGGCCATGATCATAAACAATATGATCACCTGGCAAACCAATTACACGCTTAATATAGCTAATCGTTGGTTGTGGCGGATAGCGGAAGACCACGACATCACCACGTTCCGGGCTACCTGTATCCAGAATTTTTGTATTTACAATCGGTAATTTCACGCCATAGTCAAACTTATTGACCAGGATAAAATCACCGGTTTCCAGTGTTGGAACCATAGAATCTGATGGAATATTGAAAGGTTCGTACAGGAAAGAACGCAATACTAAAACGACGGCCAAAACCGGCCAGAAATCATAAGCCCAAGTAATAATGAAGTTTTCATTGCCCTTGCCTTTGGTCTGTCGTTGTTTCAGAACAAATTTATCCAGCAACCAGACCGCGACGAAAAATAAGGTCGCAGGAACAAGAATCAAATTAAAATCAAAATCCATGGGCTTATTATCCTTATAGTATTAGCGTTCGACTTTCAGTACAGCTAAGAACGCTTCTTGTGGAATTTCAACACTACCCACCTGTTTCATACGTTTCTTACCTTCTTTCTGTTTTGCAAGAAGTTTCTTCTTACGTGATACGTCACCACCATAACATTTTGCCAATACGTTTTTACGCATTGCTTTTACGGTAGAACGGGCAATAATTTGCGCACCAATGGCCGCCTGAATTGCCACATCAAACATCTGACGAGGAATCAGATCTTTCATTTTTTCAACCAGTGCGATCCCACGATGACGTGCATCCTGACGGTGGCAAATCATTGCGAGTGCATCGACTTTTTCACCATTGATCAGGACATCCACTTTCACCAGTGATGAACTTTCAAAACGCACAAAGTTGTAATCCAGTGACGCAAAACCACGTGAACAAGATTTCAATTTATCAAAGAAATCCATCACCACTTCGGCCATTGGAATTTCAAAAGTAACAGATACCTGGTTCGCCATGAACTTCATGTCTTTTTGTACGCCACGGCGCTCAATACATAGGGTCATGACATTACCCAGGTATTCCTGTGGTACCAGAATATGACATTCTGCAATTGGTTCACGCAGGTCTTCAACAGTTGAACCATCTGGCATTTTTGACGGGCTATCGATGTAAATGGTATTGCCATTTTTCATCACTGCTTCATAAATTACCGTTGGTGCTGAAGAGATCAAATCCAGATCGTATTCACGTTCTAGACGCTCCTGTACGATCTCCATGTGCAGCATACCTAAGAAACCACAGCGGAAACCGAAGCCTAGAGCATCAGAACTTTCTGGTTCAAAGAACAGCGCAGAGTCATTGATTTGCAGTTTATGCAATGCTTCACGGAAAGGTTCAAAATCACTGGAATCGATTGGGAACAGGCCCGCATATACCTGTGGTTTTACTTTTTTGAAACCAGGTAATGTTGGAACTTCTGGAGTAGTTGCCAGTGTAATGGTATCACCCACTGGTGCGCCAAAAATGTCTTTAATACCGGCAATCACGAAACCAACTTCACCCGCTTCAAGGATATCGGTTTCAGTATGCTTCGGATTGAAAATACCGACTGAAGTGATGATATGTGTCTGACCAGTCGATTTCACCAACATCTTGTCGCCCTTGCGAACACGACCCTGTTTCACACGAACCAGAGATACTACGCCCAGGTAGTTATCGAACCATGAGTCAATAATCAACGCTTGCAGCGGTGCATCACGTTCACCTGTTGGTGCAGGAATGACATTCACCAGCGTTTCAAGCACACCTTCAATACCTAGGCCAGTTTTTGCTGAACAGGTCGGTGCTTCAGTCGCTTCAATCCCGATAATATCTTCAATTTCCTGAATTACACGTTCGGGTTCAGCTTGTGGCAAGTCAATTTTGTTCAGTACTGGTAAAACTTCCAGACCCTGCTCAATCGCGGTATAGCAGTTTGCAACAGACTGCGCTTCTACACCTTGTGCTGCATCTACCACCAGTAGTGCACCTTCACAGGCCGCCAAAGAACGTGAAACTTCATAAGAGAAATCCACGTGTCCCGGGGTATCAATGAAGTTCAACTGATACTCTTGGCCATTTGGATGGGTATAGTACAAGGTGACCGAAGCCGCTTTGATGGTAATCCCACGTTCGCGTTCAAGTTCCATAGAATCAAGAACTTGAGCCTGCATTTCACGATCCTGCAAACCACCACAAGTTTGAATAAAACGATCTGCCAGAGTCGATTTACCGTGGTCAATATGCGCAATAATCGAGAAGTTACGAATGTTTTTAATATCAACAGATTTTTTAGCTTGCGCCATGGGCTACCTTGAGAAAAAAACGCGTCATGCAATTTAAAAAGTCATTGCATAACAAAAGCCGAATAGAAATTGCCGAGGATTATAGCAGAATGGAGATACAGAAAAAGAATTATCTTTCTTCTCTCTCGCCTATCTTAAATACGTAACCGCTTTATGTTTTATTTTCTTTTCCTCAGCTTTTTTTCAAGAAAACAGCTTGTTAAATGGGTTGCCTCCTATTTGGTAGCTACTCTCTATTCAATCTCGATATCATCACCTTATTAGATTGATTCTTCTCTTATCGCCTTTGCTTCTTCACTCAAATATAAAGTAGAAAAATCATAAGGGTTAATACTGTCTGAGAGAGGCTGATAAGCTTGGGTAAAACTTGGCGACATACGCTTCGGTCGACCCGACGCAATTTCGATACAGGCCCACTGCGTGCTACCGGTAAATAGGACATTCTGATCCTGCGGACGATAAAATGCATACTGTCTGAATGAATACAAGGCATTTAGATCACTTAACCAGGTTCTTAAAATCAGTTCATCCCCTTCAAATGCCGCTTTGCGATACTGGACATGATGTTCAACTGCAACCATGGCATGTTTAAGTTGCAAATATTCATTTAAACCGAGTCCTAATTGCTCGATATGCGCCGAGGCCACATCCTGCATCCACTGCACATAAACTACGTTATTCACATGTCCTAGACGATCAATATGTTCAGGTTGTACCTTCAAAACTTGGTCAAAAATACCGGTCACTTTTCTCTAATCCTTTATCGCAATTTTTTCTATGTACAGAGTCTACAGAAATTATGCCTCGGGTAAATTGCGAAGAATAAAAAACCGCCTATACAAGCGGTCTTTTATTGAAGATTCATTTATTTTATGAAATGCGCATCCCGACAATGGCACGTTGACCCTGACGAATCAGACCGACACGGGCAACACTGCCTTTTTTTAGATCTGCCACAGCTTCCACAAACTGGTTACTGTTCAAGATTGCTTTACCATTGATTTGAGTTACGACATCATTGGGCATAATCCGTGCCTGAGCTGCGATCCCGTCTCTACGAACATCCTGAATGACTACACCACCCTTAATCTCTAAACGCTCTTTTTCAGCCGGGCTTAATTCACGAATAGTAACGCCTAATACCGGACCTTTATTTGGCTGAGCCTGGTTACCTGCTTTGGCTGGCGTTTCATCTGGTGCAGTCGTTAGTGTTGCATTGATACTACGACGTTTATCATCACGTAATACTTCTAACTGGATCTGCTGTTTAGGCGCAGAACGGTTCAAATAGTTCAGCAACTGGCTAGTGCGTGAAATATCAGTACCATTGTATTTTAAAATCACATCACCGGCTTGCAGACCCGCTTTAGCCGCAGGCGAGTTTGGTGCCACCTGAGTAATTAAAGAACCTTCTGGCTTAGATAATTTATAAGATTCAGCCAAAGTACGGTCGATATCTTGCAGGCTTACACCCAGATAAGAACGGGTCACCTTACCATCGCGTTTCAGCTGGTCAGCGACTTCCATAGCGACATCAATGGGAATCGAAAATGACAGACCCATATAACCGCCAGTACCACTGAAGATTCGTGAGTTCACCCCCACCACTTCACCACGCTGATTAAATAGTGGTCCACCCGAGTTACCTGGATTCAGGGCCACATCAGTCTGAATAAATGGGACTGCGGTTTCGCCCATCATATTACGCATCTTGGCACTGACAATGCCGGCAGAAGCGGAGTAGTCAAAACCAAAAGGCGAACCGATTGCTAGTACAGGCTCACCTACACGTAATTTATCGACATCACCAGTACGCAGTTCCGGGAAACCTGAACCATTGACTTTCAATAAAGCGACGTCAGTACGCTCGTCGCTTCCTACGACTGTCGCATCAATTTCCCGACGATCATTCAAGGTAATTGTCACCTTAGACGCATCTTCAACTACGTGGTGATTGGTCAGCAGATAGCCATCCTTACTAATGAAGAAGGCACTCCCATATCCGGTTTTTTCCTGCGGTACACGTGGCTGCGGAATAATCACCTGATTACCAAAGAAACGGCGTAAAATTTCAGGAACCTGTTGTTGCAAGAGCTCTTCTTCGCTCATTTTCTTGACAACACTCACACTGACAACTGCCGGACTGACCTGATCAACCAGGTTAGAAAAATCGACGGGTGTTACTGCCTGTAACTGAGCAGCACTCATGGTAACAGTCGCTGCAAATAATCCTTTTTTTAAATCCAGAATTTTCATATAAATTATTCACCCAAATTGTTGATAAATTTATGTAAATAGGTTTTATCACAAACTTCATATATTTTAAGTAACAATATGTTCGAAAGCTTGAATGTTGGCAACCTTTAATTTTTCTAAAGCATTAAGTTAAAGCTTTTATTAATTTTTTTCATCAATAAATGAGCACTTAAACGCTTGCCTTTTGTACAAAAAAGCGCTCTGATTAACGGACTTTTTTCAATTAGCTGATGGACATGTCTAATTTTCCCCTTACCCATCATTTTGACGTGATCATTGTGGGCAGTGGTGGTGCCGGTCTTAGTCTAGCACTTTCTTTGCCTGAACATTTTAATATTGCAGTTCTTGCCAAATCCACCCTGACCGATGCCAGTACCTATTATGCACAAGGCGGCGTTGCAGCAGTACTGGATGAGACAGACTCGATTGAACAGCATATTGATGACACCATGATTGCAGGTGTACATCTGTGTGAAATGGATGCGGTGAAGCAGACGGTGGAAGGTGGTAAGCCTTCGGTGGATTTTCTGCTGAAACACGGCGTCCAATTTACTCTGGATGAGCAGGAACAATTACATTTGACCCGTGAAGGCGGCCATTCACAGCGCCGAATCATTCATGCAGCTGATGCGACTGGGCGTGCCATTTCTACCACGTTGGTACAGCGTGCTCAGGAAAAAGAAAATATTACCATCTTTGAAAATTATATTGCGATTGATCTGATCTGTTCACAAAAACTGGGCTTAGATGGTAAAAATCGCGCCTTAGGTTTATATGCACTTAATGAAGAAAGTGCGCAGGTCCACACTTTCTTAGCTCCATTTACTGCTCTGGCTTGTGGCGGTGCGATGAAAGCCTATCTTTATACCTCGAACCCTGATATCGCGACCGGTGATGGGATTGCGATGGCTTATCGTGCCGGTTGCCGGGTTGCCAATATGGAATTCAACCAGTTCCATCCGACCTGTTTATATCATCCACAAGCCCGTTCATTCCTGATTACAGAAGCTATGCGTGGTGAAGGCGCGTATTTACGCCTACCTGATGGTGAGCGTTTTATGCTGCGCTTTGATGAGCGAGCAGAACTGGCACCACGTGATATTGTGGCGCGTGCAATTGACTATGAGATTAAACGTCTGGGCATTCGTCATGTCTGGCTGGACATTACCCATAAAGATGAAGGCTTCATCAAGGAACATTTCCCGACCCTGTATGCACGTCTGCTAGAGCTTGGCATCGACATCACTAAGGAAATGATTCCTGTGGTTCCTGCTGCGCATTATACCTGTGGTGGTGTGGTCGTAGATGAAAATAGCCAGACTGATATTGTCGGGCTCTATGCCATTGGTGAAACGTCCTATACTGGCTTACATGGTGCTAACCGCATGGCCAGTAACTCACTTTTAGAATGTTTTGTATATGGCATGAGTGCTGCCAAACATATTCAGGAAAATTTCAAGGCAGATCAAGCTATCCCTGAAGTACCAGAATGGGATGATTCTCAGGTGACCAATCCTGATGAAGATGTGGTTATTCTGCAAAACTGGGACGAGCTGCGTCAGACCATGTGGAACTATGTCGGTATCGTCCGCACGACTAAACGTCTAGAACGTGCCCTGCACCGGATTGAGATGTTGAAAAAAGAAATTACCGAGTATTATCAGGATTATCAGGTGAGCAAAAACTTGATCGAGCTGCGTAATCTGGTACTCGTTTCAGAGATGATTGTGCGTTGTGCCATGCAACGTAAAGAATCCCGTGGCCTGCATTTCACCCTGGATTATCCAGAATTGCTGCCTGAACTACGTAAAACTGTACTAATTCCACCAAGTTTTGAAGTAGAAACTCCTTTGGTGAATGCTTAAAGATATAAATAAGGCAGATCATATTTTTAAATGTTATCTGCCTTTTCTTTGGCTGTGATTTTTTTAAGTTTTTAGAATAATCCGGATTTAAATAAAGCATATGATTTGTATGAGTTAATCAGCATTTTAAGGAGTGTATGGGTTCTTTACGTGGTGGAACCGAATAGGTCGCTGTCACATGGGCAACCGGCTCTTCCTGATCAATCGAATAAATCCAAACTTCTCCCACAATGAGCGCCTTCCCCACTTTCATCAATTTACTTTCCCCTCGCAGATCGACTCCGCCTGAAGGTTTACGCAAAAAATTAATATTCAAGTTCGTGGTCACTGCTAGGCCAACCAGTCCAATCTCGCCAAGGATCGCGATATATAAAGCCAGATCAGCCAAGGTCATCATAGTAGGGCCAGATACCGTACCACCGGGGCGCAGTTCCTGTTCACTGACTCGATACAGTATGGTTGCACCCTCAGGCACTACAGCTTCGATCTGACACTTTTCCAGGCTCTGCGGAAATTCCTGCTGTAAAAATTGGATGATTTCTTCTCTTGTACTTTTCATCATGTTTTATCTTCCTGATTTATTCCAATATAGAAGATTCTTCCTTGAAATAACTAGAGAAAAGTATGCCAAAAATATCTTTAGAATAAAATTATTTTAAATAAGACAGCGCCTGTTCAAACACCTGATCCGGTGTTTGAGTTGCATCCAGACATTTAATCCGCTCTGGATGACGCTGGCATAGTGTTGCATATCCAGCGCGAACTTTCTCAAAGAAAGTAACTTTCTCTTGCTCAAACCGATCCAGCGCACCTCGGGCACGAGCGCGATTCATACCCAGTTCAATCGGTGCATCCAGCCAGAACGTAATATCTGGCATACGTTCCACAAAATTTTGATTTAACAGATTCAGCTTGTCTTCACTGAGTCCACGTCCTGCACATTGATAGGCAAAACTGGCATCACTGAAGCGATCACATAAGACAATTTTTCCAGCATTTAAAGCGGGTAAAATCACTTGTGCCAGATGCTGGGCTCGTGCCGCATACATCAACAATAACTCTGTATCATGGCACATCGCTTCTTCATGGTTTACGGCCAACAACAGTGAACGGATCTGTTCTGCCATTGGCGTACCGCCCGGTTCGCGGGTCAGCACGACCTCTTTACCTTGAGCAATAAAATCATCATAGATACGACGAATGAGTGTGGTTTTCCCTACACCCTCAGTGCCTTCAAAGCTGATAAACATGCTCATTCCTTATTTTTTGAACGTAAAACAGAGAGATATTCTTGCACTGCTCTATTGTGGTCTTGCAGACTGCTGCTGAATTTATGCCCACCATTACCCGTTGCAACAAAATAAATATTTTGTGAATTGTCCGGATGCATCGCTGCTTCAATGGCCTTTTTGCTTGGCAAGGCAATCGGTGTTGGTGGTAAGCCAGCCATAGTATAGGTATTATATGGTGTTGGAGTGCGCAAATCCTGACGGGTGATATTACCTTTGTAATTCTCACCCATACCATAAATCACGGTTGGATCTGTCTGTAGACGCATGCCAATTTTCAAACGGCGCACAAATACGCCAGACACCTGTTGTAACTCGCTATCCAGACTGGTTTCTTTTTCAATGATCGATGCCATGATCAGCGCTTCATATTTATTCTGATATGGCAGATCTGAAGCACGTTTTTCCCAAGCCTGATCCAGAGACTTCATCTGGCGCTGATAAAGATCAGTCAGAATCTTGCGATCCGTTTCGCCTTTGGCAAAGAAATAGGTATCTGGAGCGAACAGACCTTCAGGATGATTGAATGGAATATTAAGTTCTTTGAGCAATTGATCGGTTGGCAAATTCACCACTTCTTTAGTCACCAGATCATCTTTCTTTAAGGCATCAATCAGCTGTTTAAAGGTCGTGCCTTCGATGACCAGAATCCGGTTCATCTGAGCATTTTCTGCATTGGAAATCATGTCCAGCACTGCACGGATACTCATACCTTGAGGAATTTCATAAACACCCGCCTTCATGGTGTCATGAATCATGATGCGCTGATACAGCTTTAAAATAATCGGAAAGCTGACATAATTTTCTTTGGCCAGCCGATCAATAAATCCAGAATAGGTTTCACCGTTACTAATTGCCAGTAACTGTTTTTGACCTTCTACAGGATAATCTTTCCATAGGCTAGCTTTCAGGATCAACCCTAGAACCAAGAGTATCCCGATTAGAAATAAAACTATCCCTTTCATGAAACCAGGGCGTTTGGCATTATTTTTCTTTTTGGTTTTAGACTTGGAAGCTGACATATTAATAAGGCATCTGATTCAATCGAAGACGGTTAAAAAGTTCAATACAAGCATCTACATTTAAAGCACGCTGCTCAAATTGAGTGGCAATTTTCATCGGACTGAGCGCATTGCAGAAAAACAGGCTGTCGATATGGGGAATTTCATCCATTTCCACATCACGCTGCTGACAGATAATGCCCTGATCATGCATACGTTGCAAAATTTCTGCACGCATCACACCGAAGACGCCATTATAACGAAGTTCTGGTGTAATCCATGTATTGTTTATACGAATGAAGCAATTACTGCTCACCCCTTCAACAATCGTGCCCTGCACATCAGTTACCAGTGCTTCCGGCCAGCCATGCAGATCCGCTTCCTGTTTAAGCAACACCTGTTCCAGACGGTTTAAGGTTTTTAGCCCCACCAGATTTGGCATATTGAGACCAATAGCCTGTTGCAATACACCTGTCTGAATCTGCTCATAACTGAAGTCCTGTACAGTTTTCGGATAATAGAACACCCAAAGATCTGCCGGATGCTCTGGCAGGCTATAACCACGCTGTCCTATACCACGACTCAGTACAATCTTTAAGGTGCCGTTCAATTCATCTTCTGATTTCAATAACGCTTGCAAACTTTTTTCAATCAGGTCCAGATCAGCCTGCAAACTTATTTTTTGCTGGCTCATCCTTAAACGGGCTAGATGACGGTCTGCTAACTCGATCCGATTTCGACGGATGCGCGCGGTAGTAAAGCAGCCATCACCATAATGAAAGGCACGATCCAGCACATCTATATCTTTGACGGGTTGAGCATTTTTTAAATACAGCATGCTTTTAAGGCCTCTCTGGTGACGGATAAAGCGATGAAATATAAGCTCTGTCTATATATCTGTTTTACTCACATAAAATTCGTTTTTAATTATTTTTTATGCAAAAAATCTCCAGCTATTCTTGCCCCATCCAACAAAACAAAGAAACATTTGAGGCAAATATGAACATCCGTAAATTAAAAACTGGGGTATTGACAGCACTTATTTCAGCAACCGCTTTTAGCGTATCTGCAAAAGACTTCCTAAACGTGTCTTATGATCCAACTCGCGAATTGTACGATAACTTTAATAAAGAATTCAGTGCTTACTGGAAAAAATCTACTGGTCAGGATGTGAACTTTAAACAGTCACATGGCGGTTCAGGCAAACAGGCACGTGCTGTCATTGATGGTCTGGATGCGGACGTCGTGACTTTGGCTCTAGCTGCAGATATCGATGAGATTGCAGCACGCGGCTTGCTACCAAAAGACTGGCAGAAAAAATTCCCGCAAAACTCGACACCTTATACCTCAACCATCGTTTTCCTGGTGAAAAAAGGTAATCCTAAAGGCATCAAAGACTGGGGCGATCTGGTGAAACCGGGCGTAGAAATCATTACGCCAAATCCGAAAACTTCTGGTGGCGCGCGCTGGAACTATTTAGCAGCTTGGGCTTGGGCGAAACATCAGCCAGGCGGTAATGATACTAAAGCTCAAGACTTTGTTCGCCAGATCTACAAACAAACTAAAGTACTCGACTCAGGTGCACGTGGTTCAACAACGACTTTCGCTGAACGTGGTATCGGTGATGTATTGCTGGCTTGGGAAAATGAAGCACATTTAGCCATTCGTGAACAGCCAGGCAAGTTTGAAATCATCACCCCTTCTTTGTCGATTCTGGCTGAGCCACCAGTGGCAATCGTTGAAAAGAATGCTAAAAAAGATGGCAATGAAAATCTGGCTAAAGCTTATTTGAACTACCTGTACTCACCTGCGGGTCAAACGGTTGCTGCAAAGAATTTCTACCGTCCACGTAATGCGGCAGTATTAAAACAATACAGCAATGTCTTTAAATCGCTGAAGCTGGTGGCCATTGATAAAGAGTTTGGTGGCTGGGACAAGGTACAGAAAAAACACTTTGCCAATGGCGGTATCTTTGATCAGATCGTAAAGGCAAATAGCACAAAATCGTAATAATAAATGTCTATGCAATGGCCTTATTGAATAAGGCTATTGTTGTTTCAAATACTTATAAAATCTTTTATCTTATATTTTCATATAAAATTCATTTTTAATTATTTTTTATGCATAAAGAATAGGTTTATTCTTCACTCATGTTACAAAACGTGTAAGAGTTTGAGGTTCACATGAGCATTTCAACAAAACTAAAACTAGGGGTTCTGGCTGCTGTTATTTCAGCAACTTCATTTTCTGCTGCAGCGCGCGACTTTCTGAATGTCTCTTATGATCCGACGCGTGAACTCTATGAAGACGTCAACAAAGAATTTGGTAAATACTGGAAAAGCCGTACTGGCCAAAGCATCAACTTTAAACAGTCACATGGCGGTTCAGGTAAACAGGCACGTGCCGTGATTGATGGTCTGGATGCCGATGTCGTAACTTTGGCATTAGCCGCTGACATTGATGTACTGGTTGAAAAAGCCAAACTGTTACCTGCAGACTGGCAGAAAAAATTACCACAAAACTCAACACCATATACTTCTACTATTGTATTCCTGGTACGTAAAGGAAATCCAAAGGGCATCAAGGATTGGGGTGATCTGGTAAAACCGGGTGTAGCGATTATCACACCAAATCCTAAAACCTCAGGCGGTGCACGCTGGAACTATTTAGCAGCTTGGGCATATGCAAAACACTTACCGGGCGGTAACGACAAAACTGCACAAGAATTTGTTCGTAAAATCTATAAACAAACCAAAGTACTTGATTCAGGTGCGCGTGGTTCAACTACCACTTTTGCTGAACGTGGCATCGGTGACGTATTACTGGCTTGGGAAAATGAAGCACATTTAGCCCTTCGTGAACAACCGGGCAAGTTTGAAATTGTGACTCCTTCCCTGTCAATTCTGGCTGAGCCACCCGTGGCGATTGTTGAAAAGAATGCCAATAAAAAAGGCAACAAATACTTGGCACAAGGTTATTTAAACTTCCTTTACTCACCACTGGGTCAGGAAATCTCAGCACGTAACTTCTATCGCCCACGTAATGAAAAAATACTGGCGAAATATAGCCAAGTCTTTAAGCCATTAAAACTGGTGACTATTGATCAGGAGTTTGGTGGCTGGGATAAAGTACAGAAAGCCCACTTTGAAAATGGTGGTGTTTTTGACCAGATCGTTAAAGCTAACAGCGCAAAAAATAATTTAAGCTGATTTCATACAGGAGCATCGACATGACTCATACGCTTATTGTTCCCGGTGTAGGTGGCAGTGAATACAATCACTGGCAAACCTGCCTGCAACACCGGCTCATGCGTTGCTCCCGGGTGCAGCAAAAAGACTGGAATCATCCGGTACTGGATGTATGGGTCGCAGAATTTGTTAAAACCCTGCAAGCCATTCCAGATGATGTACAAATTGTGGCACATAGCTTTGGCTGTTTGACCAGCGTGGCAGCACTGGCCCAGTATCCTGAACTGAATACTAAAGTCAAAAATCTGGTTCTGGTTGCACCTGCCAATCCGGCACGTTTTGGGGAAAATGGTTTTTCCCGTGATAGCCAGATGGATTACAGCGCCTATTTTCAGCAGCTCAAGATTCAGGCTCCAACGACTTTGTTGATCAGTGAAAATGATCCATGGCTAAGTTTTGAAGATGCTCAGGTTCTGGCGAAAGCCTGGAAGATCAAACCGATTAATCTGGGAGCTGTAGGCCATGTCAATGTTGCTTCCGGTTTTGGTTCTTTCCCTGAAATTGAACAATATTTGATTTCAGAAAAGGCTATGCACCATATCAGCAAAGTTGATGAGAGCAAGTATTATTTTAAATTTGCATTTTAGTCCCTGCAAATTATGCTTGTGCCGATTCTATTTTCTAATTTTCGCTGGTTAACTTTAACCAGCATTCTCTCTTTTGAGGAGTAATCATGTCGCAGCGATCCCGAGTGCTGCCAGGATTTGGTCTTTCTCTAGGCTTTACCCTAGCGTATTTGTCATTAATCGTTCTGATCCCGCTCTCTGCCGTTTTTATTAAATCACTCGGCATTGGCTGGGAAGGCTTATGGGAAATCCTGAGCTCTGAACGTATCTTGAAATCATTACAGCTAAGCTTTAGTTCAGCCATTATCGCTGCTTTGATTAATGTAGTTTTTGGCCTGTTACTGGCATGGTGTCTGGTGCGTTATAGCTTTCCGGGCAAACGTATTGTCGATGCACTGGTCGATCTGCCTTTTGCCCTGCCAACTGCAGTTGCCGGTATTGCTCTGACTTCTTTATATGCACCGACTGGCTGGATTGGTCAATATCTGGATCCCATCGGCATCAAGGTGGCTTATACCCCGATCGGTATTACCCTGGCCTTGATTTTTATCGGTATTCCTTTTGTGGTCCGTACGGTACAGCCAGTTCTTTCTGATTTAGAAACTGAACTGGAAGAAGCAGCATCTGCACTCGGTGCGAACCGTTTTCAGATCGTCACTAAAGTTATTTTCCCGATTCTACTGCCAGCACTGATCACAGGTTTTGCATTGGCTTTTGCACGTGGTGTCGGTGAATATGGTTCGGTCATTTTCATTGCGGGTAACCAGCCTTTTGAAACTGAAATTGCACCCTTAATGATTATTTCCCGTCTGGAAGAATATGACTATGCAGGTGCGACCACAATTGCTGTAGTGATGCTGCTCATTTCCTTTGTAATGCTCTTCCTGATTAACTTATTGCAAGCTTGGGCGAGCCGCCGTACCGGGAGAACTGCACGATGAGTTTAAATACCAACAGCAATGCGCTGGCTGAAAAGCTGCAATCCCGCGATGCGACTCGTGAGCCGACCTGGGTACGTTATACCCTGATTGCGATTGCACTGATCTTCTTTTTAAGCTGCCTGATCCTGCCTTTGGTTCTGGTCTTTGTTGAAGCATTTAAACAAGGGGTTGGCGTATATACGCAAGCCCTTGTTCATCCAGATACTTTATCTGCGGTCAAACTGACTTTACTAACGGCTGTGATCGCGGTACCAATGAATGTAATATTCGGCGTAGCTGCAGCCTGGTCAGTAGCGAAGTTTAACTTCCCTGGTAAGTCAATTTTAACCACCATTATCGATATGCCTTTCTCGGTATCACCTGTTATTGCAGGTTTGATGCTGGTACTGATTTTCGGTACTCAAGGCTGGATGGGTGGCTGGTTGATGGATAATGACATCAAGATCCTTTACGCCGTTCCTGCGATTGTTCTAGCAACGATCTTCATTACCGTACCTTTTGTAGCACGTGAGCTGATCCCTTTAATGGAAGCGCAAGGTACTGAAGAAGAAGAAGCTGCGATTGTACTCGGTGCATCTGGCTGGCAAACCTTCTGGAAAGTGACCCTGCCAAATATCAAATGGGGTCTGATTTACGGCGTAATTCTGTGTAATGCCCGCGCCATGGGTGAGTTCGGTGCAGTATCAGTGGTTTCTGGCCATATTCGTGGTGAAACCAATACTTTGCCGCTACACGTCGAAATTCTATATAACGAATATACCTTTAGCGCTGCGTTTGCCGTGTCATCGCTCCTGGCTCTCCTCGCAATTGTGACTCTGGTTCTGAAAACCTGGGTCGAACTGCGCCAGGAAAAACAAGACAAACGTAATGACGATTCAACAGTTTCTTAAGGAATGCCCACATGAGTATTCAAGTTAAAAATATTGAAAAACACTTTGGTGCATTCCATGCACTGAAAAACATTTCTCTGGATTTCCCGGATGGTCAGCTGGTTGCCCTGCTCGGCCCGTCAGGCTGTGGTAAAACTACCCTATTGCGTATCATTGCAGGTCTGGAATCTGCTGACGGTGGTCAGGTGATTCTGGAAGGTCAGGATGCAACCAATGTTCACGTTCGTGAACGTGAAGTGGGTTTTGTATTCCAGCACTATGCCCTGTTCCGTCACATGACCGTATTCGATAACGTGGCTTTTGGTCTGCGTGTCCGTCCACGCTCTACTCGTCCATCGGAAGCAGAAATTAAAAAACGCGTGACTCGTTTGCTTGATCTGGTTCAGTTAGGTTTCCTAGCAGACCGTTACCCGGCTCAGCTTTCTGGTGGTCAGCGTCAGCGTATTGCTTTGGCTCGTGCACTAGCCGTTGAGCCACGTGTACTGTTACTGGATGAACCGTTCGGCGCGCTAGATGCCAAAGTCCGTAAAGAACTGCGCCGCTGGTTACGTACCCTGCATGATGAACTGCACATTACTTCAATTTTCGTCACTCACGATCAGGAAGAAGCCTTAGAAGTTGCTGATCAGATCGTGGTGATGAACAAAGGCAATGTGGAACAGATCGGTTCACCACGTGAAGTGTATGAAACACCGAAAACACCATTCGTGTTTGACTTCCTGGGACAAGCTAACCGTTTCGAAGGCCAGAATAATGGCGGCATACTTCAGCTAGGTGAAGACCGTATTCAGTTCGATGCCGCTAAACAGGCAGCTCAGGGTAATGTCATTGTCTTCGCTCGCCCGGATGAACTGCGTATTCATGCACAACCACAAGAAAATGCGATTCAGGCCACGTTCATTCGTGAACTCTGGATTGCAGGAAAAGTCGTTGCAGAATTGAATGACCGCCAAGGCAATCTGATTGAAATTTCACTGACACCAGAAGAAGCCCGCGCTCATCAATTCCGTCCGGATCAAACTGTTTGGTTGAGTGCATTAAATCTGCATTTATTTGAAAACCAGGTCGCGTAAGGCTGCAAGATGGGGCTTTTAAATGCCCCATCCTCTTATAGGGTAAAGAATTATGAATTTCCAACAATTAAGAATTATTCGAGAAACTGTTAGACAGAATTTTAACTTAACTGAAGCTTCAGCCGCGCTTTACACTTCGCAGTCAGGTGTCAGTAAGCATATTAAAGATTTAGAAGATGAGCTTGGTGTACAGCTATTTATCCGTAAAGGTAAACGCCTATTAGGACTGACTGAACCAGGTCAGGCACTTCTTGGTATTGTAGAACGTATGCTGGTTGATGCAGACAATATCAAACGTCTTGCGGATGACTTTAACAAGGTCGATGAAGGCACGCTGACCATTGCAACAACACATACTCAGGCACGTTATGTATTACCGCCGATCGTGAATCAGTTCAAAAAAGAATTTCCGAAAGTTCATCTTATTTTGCAACAAGCCAGTCCAATGGAAATTACTGAAATGCTTCTTCAGGGTGAAGCAGATATCGGGATTGCGACTGAAGCCTTAACGACTGAAGAAAATCTGGCGAGTGTGCCTTATTATAACTGGCAGCACAGTATTATTACGCCGCAAAATCACCCGCTAAATAGCAAAGAACAGGTACGTATTGAAGACCTCGCTGGCTATCCGATTATTACTTATCATGGTGGTTTTACTGGCCGTTCTAAAATCGACTCAGCCTTTGAAGAAGCCGGTGTAGATGTGGATATTGTCATGTCAGCTCTGGATGCCGATGTGATTAAAACTTATGTCGAGCTCAACATGGGTGTTGGCATTGTCAATGATCTGGCTTATGATCCAGAACGTGACTATCGTCTGAAACAGATTAAAACCGATATTTTTGGGGTAAATACTACCTGGATTGCAGTACGTAAAGGCCACTTATTACGTGGTTATGGTTATGAGTTTATTTCTTTATGCTCACCAGATGCAGATATCAAGGCACTGAAAAAAGTCGCTTATCCAGATGAATAATATGGATTGTACTTTCTGAATTGAAGAGGCCTATCGCCTCTTTTTTTAATTTTAACAGTAGATTATTTCATTAAAAATCAAGCATAATTACAGTATAATTCAATAAATTATATTAATGATGAGCTACAGATTTTCCCTCTTGGGATGTGGACTGATTTTTTCTGGGACAAGTTTTGCAGCAGCTTTTGAACAATCCAATCAAACTATCCAGTCCTTCTTTGAAAAGGATCATTATGCCGAAGTCTCATTTGCCTGGACGAATCCTAATGTTAGCGGTCAAGTACAGCATACCGAAGTATTAGAACAATTAGGTATTCAAGATTTTTCTACGGGTCAGCTTGCGAATAATCAGCTGGTTATTAATGCTGCATTAAAACTACAGCTTCATCCTCAGATCTCCTGGGGTTTTATTTACGATCAGCCCTTCCATGTCGATGTTGCATATCAATATAGTCCAATTTTTGCAGGTAAGCCTACAGAGATTGAAGCAGCCGATATTGAGTTTGATAGTCATAATCTGACTTCCATTCTTGGATATCAGCCTGATCCAAACTGGAATCTCTATGCAGGACTGAGTTATCAGACCTTAGAAGGTAATTTAAGTTTGGTAGGTGAATCTTTTTCTGTCTTTAATGGTTATCACATTCAGCTTGAACAAAATGCTGCCTGGGGTTGGCTCACTGGAATGAGCTATCAAATTCCTGAGTATTTCTTTAGAACAGCGTTAACTTATCGTTCAGCCATAAACCATCAACTGGAAACCACAGAATCAATTACAGTCGGTATACCTACGTCGTCAAGCTTTACGAAAGTACAAACACCTCAATCTATTAATTTAGATATTCAGAGCGGACTTCCCTCTCATAATATTTTGTATGCGAGTTTACGCTGGGTAAATTGGCAAGATTTTGTCATTCAACCGCCGAAATTCGGTACAGTGATTGATTATGCCGCCCTAGAATTTCCTGAAGTGAAAGATATCAAGATGATCGACTATCAGGAGGATCAATGGTCGGCCAAACTTGGAATCACACATCAATGGCCTTCTTCTGTTATTCATTCTTTTGAAATTCTATGGGACTCAGGTATGGGAAATCCAGCTTCCACCTTGAATCCAAGTGATGGTTATTGGGGAGTGGGTTTGGGCTATTTTCAGAATTTTCAAAAACACTGGGATATTGCTACAGGAGTGTATTATTTAAAATTTCAGAAGCCTAAAACAGATACAAACGCTGTTATACCCCAGTTCGTAGGCTTATCTGCAGTGGATGATAATGATGTTTGGATCGTCGGTATGAAATTGGGCTATCATTTTCAATAGCTTCTAATAAATAAAAAAAACGAGCCGAAGCTCGTTTTTTTTATTAGGCTTAGCAGCTACAGCTTAGAAGCGGAAGCTTACACCCAGTTTTGCTACTGGAAGCCATTCGTATTTATTGTCTGTACGAATTTTTTCTCTTTCAGCATCAATTGCATCTGTAATTGGACGGCGATTAACACTTTCTGCTACCTGACTACCTGTATTATATAATTCTACAGTTGGGTTACCGTTATAATATGCACCAATTTCACCGAATACCCCCCAACGATTAGTAATTGCTGGAGAGAAGCCAAGGCCTACATAAGGTGCGATATTATTTTTATAAGATAAACTACCTACTACATCACCTACATCTGCTCCAAATGTAGAACCATCAATTCTGATTTCCCCATCTGTGCCAGGACGACCACGTAGACCATAATCATTATCGATATAAGCCACACCTGCTGCCATATAGAACCAGTTCGCCCAAGGACGAATTTCAGCATTTAAATAAGTCAGGTTATTGTCCATATCCAGGTCATATTTTGTTCCATTAACTGATAAATCATCTGACCAAGAAATATCACCACCGTTATAACCTAGAGTAACACCTACATAAGGGTTAGCATTCCAAGAGATCGCGCCACCATAACCGGTAGTACCGACTTCAGCACGAACAGCTGCAGGTTTAAAGAAAGAGAATTCAGCTACGCCTTCATCTGTTACGATTGTTTCATCAGCAGCCATGACAGATCCAGCTGTGGCAGCTAGAACGGATACTGCTAAAAGTTGATATAAAGCTTTCATTATTTCTCTCCTCAAAAGAACTTTTTTTTCATCATTAGTTATTCGTGATGAGCTCAATATAAAGGAGTCAATGAATATTTTTTATTCGTGTTTTGCTGAGCTTTTGTTATTTTTTGATACATATTAATTTTTCTTGTTGAATGATAAGCCTTTTTTAAACAATGTTTGTACATATCTAAAATACGAAAAGAATACTAATCACTTTACTTGCGAATTTAATTCAGCACCCTTCCTAGTTTTCCATCTTTTTAGAGCAATATAGTGTAAAATATCGGAAATTTTTTTCTGGAAGGAAGATCATGTCTCAGCTTTCAACAATCATTGAACAAGCGTTTGAAGACCGTGCGAATTTCACAGCAGCAGACTGTCCTGCTGAAATCCGTCAAGCAGTTGAGGAAGTAATTGCTGGCCTGGACAATGGTACTTTACGTGTTGCTGAAAAAATCGAAGGTGAATGGGTTGTTCATCAATGGATTAAGAAAGCGGTATTGTTATCATTTAAATTAAACGATAACAAACCAATGGAAGCTTGTGATCTTCGCTTCTACGACAAAGTAGATACTAAATTCTCTGACTGGACTGACGAGCAGTTTAAAGCTGCTGGCGTACGTGTTGTTCCTCCTGCAGTAGCACGTAAAGGTTCTTTCCAGGCGAAAAACGTGGTATTGATGCCTTCTTATGTGAACATCGGTGCTTATGTAGATGAAGGTACAATGGTTGATACTTGGGCAACTGTAGGTTCATGTGCTCAAATCGGTAAAAATGTTCACTTGTCTGGTGGTGTAGGAATCGGTGGTGTTCTTGAGCCGCTTCAAGCTAACCCAACAATTATTGAAGACAACTGTTTCATCGGTGCACGTTCTGAAATCGTTGAAGGCGTAATCGTTGAAGAAGGCTCTGTCATTTCTATGGGCGTATTCATTGGTCAATCTACCAAGATTTATGACCGTGAGACTGGCGAAATCCATTATGGCCGTGTACCTGCTGGTTCTGTTGTAGTATCAGGCAGCCTGCCATCTAAATGCGGTAAATACAGCTTATATGCAGCTGTAATCGTGAAAAAAGTAGATGCGAAAACTCGTGCTAAAACTAGCCTGAACGATCTGCTTCGCGAAGACTAAGATGTCTTAACTTAGAGGACACATTTGTGTTCCTCGGAGCTTCAACCGCTCCTCATCTCTACGGTCAGCAATGATCGTAGGGATTTTTATTTTTATACATTGTTATTTATTTTTCAGTGGTTAATGTTGTTATGAATACGCTTCGATCTTCCGCAATTCCAGTTTCTGATCCGTCTGCGGGCTTACGCATTACGGAGATCTTCTATTCATTACAAGGTGAAGCCAATACTGCAGGTTTACCGACCGTATTTATCCGCTTAACCGGATGTCCACTGCGCTGTACCTATTGTGATACTACGTATTCTTTTGAAGGTGGCGTACGCAAATCTTTAGATGACATCATTCAGACCACGCTTGATTTTAAAACGCCTTATGTCTGTGTGACCGGAGGTGAACCATTGGCGCAACCGAACGCCCTGCCTTTGATGCAGCGACTTGCAGATTTAGGCTGTGAAGTCTCTTTAGAAACCAGTGGTGCGTTAGATGTATCTAAAGTGGATACACGTGTATCCAAAGTTCTGGATTTAAAAACACCAACTTCAGGTGAAGTTGCACGAAATTTGCTTACAAATCTGGATCATTTGACTCAGCATGACCAGATTAAGTTTGTGATCTGTAATCGTGAAGATTATGAATGGTCAAAACAGCAGATAGAACAGTACCAGTTGAATGAAAAAGTCAGTACGGTCTGGTTCTCCCCTGCCTTTGCAGTTGAAAAAGGAGCTACGCGCTTGCCACAATTGGCACGTGATCTGGCTCAATGGATTTTAGAAGACCATCTCCCTGTTCGTTTCCAGCTGCAGCTGCACAAGTTGTTATGGAATGATGAAACTGGTCGTTAATTTTTGTAAATTTACTATATTGGAGTATTTGTTATGCGCCCTCGTGCCATTGTATTGTTATCTGGCGGATTAGATTCAACAACCTGTCTGGCTTGGGCGCAGGCACGCTATGAATGTATCGCACTGAGTTTTATGTATGGCCAACGCTCTACTACAGAACTTGATGCAGCTCGTGCACTGGCTCAACGCTCGGGTGTAGAACATCGTGTCATCAATATTGATTTAGGTAACCTGGGCGGCTCAGCCCTTACTGATCATAGCATTGAGGTACCAGACCAATTGCAGGAAGGTATTCCGGTAACCTATGTACCTGCACGAAATACCATCTTCTTATCTTATGCTTTGGCTGCTGCAGAAGTGTTCGGTGCTGAGGCAATTGTGATCGGGATTAATGCGGTGGATTATTCAGGTTATCCAGACTGCCGCCCGGAATTTATTGAAGCTTTTGCCAACATGGCACGCCTTGCAACCAAGGTCGGTGTTGAAGGTCAGGCCCTGAAATTTGAAACACCTTTGTTACATTTATCCAAAGCAAATATCATTCGCTTAGGCCTAGAACATGGCGTAGACTACAGTCAAACGGTATCTTGCTACCAAGCAGATGACCAAGGACGTGCGTGTGGAACATGTGACAGTTGTCGTTTACGCAAGCAAGGTTTTGCTGATGCAGGTGTTGAAGACCCGACACGTTATTACCTTTAAAATCGATCAAGGTTATAAATCCATATTATGAATATTAAAGCCAAATTACTTGCGACTAGCCTACTCTCTTTGTCTGCCCTATTTTCAACTGCATCTTTTGCAAATAATGATCAAGCTAAGGCAAAAGCAGAATTTGAGGCAATGAAAAAAGAATACACAACTGCCATGAAAAATGCTGGAAGCAGTTCAAATGTACGTGACGGTTTAATTAAAGCCTGTGCTATTCCATACAAACAGGCAGTGAAGTACAAAAAACTGACTCAGTCTGATGTGAATAAGCTTTGTACATGTGAAGTAGATGCAGAAGGTAAATTGACTCAAGCTCAGAAATGGCAGATTCAAAGCACCATTAACCAGAAGAAAAACCCTGCAACTTTAGACTTTGTTAAAAAACAAAGCCAGAATGTGCAGTCTTGTGTAGGCCCACAGCTCGCAGGTAAATTAAATTCACTTGCTGCAGAAGCCAATAAAGCCGCTCAAAAGAAATAATCCTGACGGATGTTTTTCTAGAATAAGCCACTATAATGTGGCTTATTTTTTTGAAAAAATTTAGAAAAATTGGAGAGACCATGTCTGAGATCAGCTTACCTGAGCACACTTTTTCAACCACTACAGGTGAAATTAATCTAGCCCAATTAAATGCAGAATGGTTAATTATCTATTTTTATCCTAAAGATTCTACACCGGGCTGTACCACTCAGGCAGTCGGTTTCTCTTGTTTAAAAGATCAGTTTGATGCACTCAATACGACTATTCTGGGCGTATCACGTGACTCGATTAAAGCGCATCAGAACTTTACTGAAAAACAGAATCTAACTATCAATCTGATCAGTGATAAAGAAGAAGTGTTATGCAAACACTTTGATGTCATTAAAGAAAAGAATATGTATGGGAAGAAAGTGATGGGCATTGAGCGCTCTACCTTCATTTTCCATAATGGCAAACTGGTCAAAGAATACCGTAAGGTGAAAGCTGCTGGCCATGCTGAACAGGTTTTAGAAGATTTGAAAGCTTTACAGACTGCTTAAGGTCTTTTATAAAATCAAAAAAAGGTATGATCAGAAATATCATGCCTTTTTCTTTAGAGTTGCTGCAAAGAATAATTTAGTTCACTAAAGAAACTGCAATTGACCACATTACACAGCCAATGAGTACATCCAGTATTTTCCAGGCTTTTGGACGCTGAAAAATAGGTTGCAAATAACGTGCTGCATAGCCCAGTCCAAAAAAGAATACAAAGGACGCACTAATCGCTCCTAAGGCAAATTGTATCTGCGCATTGGAATATTGGGTGGAGATAGAACCAATCAAGACCAGTGCATCCAGATAAACATGCGGATTGAGCCAGGTCAGCATCAAACAAATCAGCAAAACCTTATATAAAGAAGGCACATCTTTTTGATCTGTGTCCAGACGCTGCTCATTCTTCCAGGCCTGATAAAAATGCTGAGCGCCATAGATCGCCAGAAAAGTTGCACCCAGATATTTCGCCATATTGATCCAGTGCGGATTGACCAGCATCAATTGTGAAAACCCCAAAACACCGGCAAAAATCAATATTGCATCAGATAAGGCACAACACATACAGATCGCAAAGACATACTGCTGTTTCAAGCCCTGCTTCAATACAAAAGCATTTTGTGCACCAATGGCAATAATCAGGCTAAAGCCTACTGCAAGACCTTGTATATATGCATTTAACATTGGAATATCATAGAATTATAAAGATGGGGATCATTATCTATGTTATTCTTTTCAATTAAATATAATTAAGAAAATATCATTTAGACTAAATTTTATTTAGGTAAGCTATGCCACTTAATTCTAAAAACTGTGATGCTTTTCTGGCTGTTGCAGAAACCCAAAGTTTTGATGCTGCCGCAAAAGTATTAAATATAACGGCTTCAGCAGTCACTTTAAGAGTGCAAAATCTGGAAAGAGATTTGGGGCAAGTTCTGGTACTACGTGAGCGTCCTTGTAAAGTCACCAATGCCGGTCAAACCTTACTGAATTATTTACAGCATCAACGTCTGTTACAGCAGCAATTGATCCAGCAATTAAATGGTCAAAATAAAGCAGAATTTAGCTCGATTCATATCGCGGTAAATGCGGATTCTCTTGCGACTTGGTTATTTCCCTGTCTGAACACCACCCTGCTTGCAGAGAAAATCACTTTGAATCTTCAGGTCGCTGTTCAAAGTGAAACTCATAAGCTTCTAGAGCAGGGTCAAGTCAATGCCTGTATTAGCAGTGAGAGTGAAGCCATGCCGGGCTGTAAGGCTCATTTTATCGGGCAGATGCATTATAGAATGGTCGCAACACCTGCTTTTGTGCATTCCTGGTTTAAACAAGGCATTCACCGGGAATCACTGCGTAAGGCACCTGCTGTGATTTATAATGATCAGGATCATCTACATAGTCATCTACTGTTGGCTCAATTTGGCTTGAACCAGCAATGTTTTCCTTTTCACTATATCCCCTCCTCGACCGCCTTTGCGGACGCTATTTTTTCAGGATTGGGATACGGTTTAGTGCCGGACTATCAAATTGCGGACCGGACTCAAAATGGGACACTGATCGAAATACTGCCTCAATGCAGTTGTGATGTACCTTTATATTGGCATCACTGGAAACAGCAGTCTCCCGCTCTAAAACAGTTAACCAAAGTAATTCTGGAACAGGCAGAACAGTGCATGAATAGTCCAATTCAATAAACAGTTCTATTATGTCCTGCCGAATTTACAGAAATTGGATATCACATTATTAGGTTTTCCACTGCCCCATTAAATGAATATTAACTTTTTCACCCACGCCTGCAGTGGCTTTCTTCATCCCAAAATCTGAGCGATTAATTACAGTAGTGGATTTCACATCGAGTAAATTAGGATTACCCTTGTTCGGTGTCAGAGTGGTATCGAATACCACTGGTCGAGTAACACCTCTTAGAGTGAGTTGACCCATGACCTGATAACGATTCGTACCATTTGGCTTAAACTGGGTACTTTTGAAATTGACCGTTTTATAGCGCGATGCATGAAACAGGTCCTCACCCATAATCATATTTTTAAGGCTAGGTTTGGAAACTTCCAAGCTATCCACCTGCATAGTGAACTCAGTAGATGACTGTTGTGGCCGATCGGGATCAAAATGCATGGTAGCCTTGAACTCTTGAAAATTTCCCTTTACCACATTCAAACCCAAGGAGTTAATGCTAAAGCCGACACTACTTTGAGGTGTTAATGTCCAGCTTTTAGCATACGCAGCTGATACACACATAGCAGATAGAGCACCCGCATAAGCTATATTTTTCAGGAATAGATTCATTGTGTTCATCCTTAACAATCAAATGAACTCACTACCTTAAAACGGTTTCAGCCCAGATTTGTTTTATCATTTAGTTCAAACTTGTTGACCAATTGTTGATAAATCTCATTATTTTTAAATTTATGTAAAAACTCACTGGTGCCTAAAGGAAAAGCCGATTCCACCACTTCACCGCGATAATACGCTTCACGTAAAGGAGTGGCGGATATAGCGCCGACCAAGCTATCCAGTTCCACCATTTCCCATTCCGGGAACAAACTTAAATAATAAGAAGATTCATCTTTAAAGTGTCCAATTAGACCAACTTTTGCTTCTGCTTCAACTACTTCAGACACCAACGATTTCACCAGTTTTTGCCATTTTTCATCATTATAGACATCAATGACATGGACAAATTTAATGCGCTTCTGATCTGCTTCAGAAAAATTCGACAGGATCATTTCTTCACGTTCAGTGGCCAGAAATGGATTTTTAATATTGCGTTCTTGCTGTGCTGAGCCTAATGCCAGAATCACCTGCTGGCTCTGCTGCAAGGCAATTTTAATCGTTTGCATATGGGCTAGATGGAAAGGTTGAAAACGACCAATAAACACCAGGTAATCAAATTTATACTTCATAGCACATCTTACTTTTATGAACGCATCAGTTATGCCGCAGGGAAGTTTTTGCGACATAATAAGCGCCAATAAATTCATATTAATAAAGCAAGGATAGTACGATGACACTGAGCTGTATTCAACAACCGCATCAGCATTTAAATGCGAATTTAGACAATGGCGTACTGACCTTAGCCATTCACCGTCCTGAGGCAAAAAATGCGCTTTACGGCGAACTATATCTATGGATCGCACAGGCACTGGATGAAGCAGATCAGGATAGTAGTGTGCGTGTCGTGATTCTACGTGGTCAAGACGCAGACTTTAGTGCCGGCAATGACATGCAGGACTTCATGAAGTTTATTCAGACGCCTCTGCAAGGTAAGGCTGGTGATACCCCTCCTTTTGTCCTGTTGAAGTCCGCTGCAAAATTTTCCAAGCCTTTAATTGCTGCCGTTCGTGGTGTGGCGATTGGGATCGGGGTAACGATTCTGCTGCATGCTGATCTGGTTTATAGTGACAATACTGCCCTGTTCCAGATTCCATTTGTTAGCCTTGGCCTGTCGCCTGAAGGCGCTTCAAGTAAACTGTTAGTACAACAAGCGGGTTATCATAAAGCGGCTGAGTTACTGCTTACTGCACAGCGATTTAATAGTGAAAAAGCATTGGGTGCAGGTCTGGTAAATAGCATTGAGGAAGACGCCTATGCCGCTGCTGAAAAACAGGCAAAAATTCTTGCCGCTTTACCCCTGGCTTCTATTAAACAAACCAAAGCACTGATGAAGCATAATCTGGCTGAAATTATCGAGTGTATTGATGATGAAGCGGAGATCTTTATGAAACGTGTGGGTTCACCTGAAATGACGGAAGCCGTTCAGGCGTTTATGCAAAAACGGAAACCTGATTTCACACAATTCAACTAATTCTGAAACTTATCTTTTAATTGAGGCAGTTTAGACTGCCTCAATCTTTTATTTTTTTGAAAGAATCTAGCTTATGACTAATGAAAACTCCCAAACGACTTCTCAAACAACCGATAGTTCAAATCCTGAAAAGAAACGTTACTACGAACCTGCACCTCAGGATATTGATGTAGACAATTTCCGAAAGGTCATCGAAAGCCGACGTTCTGTACGTAAATTCACTAAAAAGCCAATTCCTGCCGAGGTCCTCGATGCCTGTCTGGATTTGGCCTTGCTGGCACCAAACTCTTCAAACCTGCAGCCGTGGACATTTTATGTGGTGCAGAACCCATCCAAGAAAAAACGTCTGGTTAAAGCATGTATGAGCCAGCTTGCTGCTAAAACAGCTTCAGAACTGATTGTCTGTGTGGCACGTACTGACCGTGTAGATGAAATGGCAAAACTGAATATCAGCGAGTTTCCATTTCCTGAGGCTCCACCAGCCATTAAAAAGTACTATAAGTACATTCCATACAACTACAAAACCGGTTATTTAAATGCCTTTGGTAACTTTAAGAAAGTTGCTTTCAAAGTAGCACGTACACTCGATAAACAAATGCCGGTTTCCGCATTTAGTCCTGCCGATGCCAAACTATGGGCAAGTAAAACCACAGCATTAGCCTGTGAAAACCTGGTACTGGCTTTACGTGCTTATGGTTTTGATAGCTGTATGATGGAAGGTTTCGATGAACCAATGGTTCGTGAAATTCTGGACCTGAATGATCAGCAATATCCGGTGATGGTGATTGGTGCTGGTGAACGTGCCAAAGATGGCGTGTTCTTCCCGCAGTATCGTTTTGATCGAGAGCTGTTTATTCAGAAGGTTTGAGTTTAAAAATAGTATTTAAAGGATTTAAGAATATTAATTTACTTCTCTGTACACGACAAATTTCA
>NZ_JAALGV010000028.1:0-64443 GCF_011174875.1 Acinetobacter sp. GFQ9D191M | reverse complement strand
CTTAACTGACTGGCATTACCCCAAATGGAGTGCTTTTTTTAACTTAATCTTAAAAGATTAAATTATTTGATCATGTCAGCAACTGCAGCGCGCTCTTCTTCAAGCTCGTTCAGTGTAACGTTGATACGTTCACGGCTGAATTCGTCGATTTCAAGACCTTGAACGATTTTGTATTCACCATTTTCAGTAGTTACAGGGAAACCGAACATTACGCCTTCAGGGATACCATAAGAACCGTCAGAAGGAATACCCATAGTTACCCATTTGCCGTTTGTGCCAAGAGCCCAATCGCGCATATGGTCGATTGCAGCGTTTGCAGCAGAAGCAGCAGAAGACAAACCACGTGCTTCGATGATCGCAGCACCCCGTTTACCAACAGTTGGAAGGAATACGTCTTTGTTCCAAGCTGCATCGTTGATTTTGTCTTTCAAGCTTTCGCCGTTTACGTTCGCAAAACGGTAGTCAGCATACATTGTTGGAGAGTGGTTACCCCAAACAGTCATGTTTTCGATGTCAGAAACTGCAACACCCGCTTTTTGAGCAAGTTGAGTTAACGCACGGTTGTGGTCAAGACGCAACATTGCTGTGAAGTTTTTCGCTGGAAGATCTGGAGCAGATTTCATTGCGATGTAAGCGTTAGTGTTAGCAGGGTTACCTACAACAAGAACTTTAACATCACGGCTAGCAACTTCGTTCAGTGCTTGGCCTTGACCAATGAAGATTTCGCCATTTACTTTAAGCAGGTCAGCACGTTCCATACCAGGACCACGTGGACGTGAACCAACTAATAGAGCATAGTCTGCATCTTTGAAAGCTACTTTAGGATCATCAGTACCGATCATGCCCGCCAATAATGGGAAAGCACAGTCGTCTAGTTCCATCATTACGCCTTTAAGCGCTTGCTGAGCTTTCTCAACAGGAATTTCTAATAATTGAAGAATAACTGGTTGGTCTTTACCAAGCATTTCACCGCTTGCGATACGGAATAATAGGCTGTAACCAATTTGACCAGCAGCGCCAGTAACGGCAACGCGAACAGGTTGCTTCATGTAATTATCTCCAATTGAGAGGATCGTCATAATGATTAAATAGCTGTTCTATCTAATCTTAATAATCATAAACGGCAAAGATTGTACTCCAATCCTCTTCGAGATGCATGTAAAAGAGAATGGATTTCAACAAAAGTATGATAGGAAATATAAATTAATTTGGCTAAAAAGCTTAGTATGTCCCTTTTATTGTGACAGTTTTTGGGCATGTATTAATAATGTTTGAAGGACAGCCTTTATAGCCGCCATTGGCGTTGTAGCAGACCTGAATCGACGTCAGCAGACTGGATGCGCGGGTCTGATGGCAGTTAAAACGCAATGCTGTTGAAGGCAGTTGCGGATTGATTTTCAGAAATTTGGAACGCAGCATATCAATGGAAACGGTATGGCTTTCCTGCTCGGTAAGTTCTTCTGGAACTTTCAGACGATCAGCATGATTGATCACCGTACGAAAATACTGCGTGGCATTCATCGGAATACAGCCGCCAATATTATGCCAGAGCAATGCGCGGGTATTTTCATCCGGCATGATACGGGCCACCACTTTAGCCTGCAAAGGCGGTAACTTCGCAGAACTGGTAGTAGTGCAATGTGTTGATGTGGTTTGAGGATAGAGACCGGAAATATTTAGGGAATAACCTTCAAGACATTTTCTTTTTTTACTGTAGGCCGGATCCAGACTGCAAAGTGCCGGTACCATCTGGATGTCCATGACATAACCCGTTGGCAGTGCAAAGGCAGCTGGACTTGCTGCTAAAAATAAAAGCGCAGCCCATCCAGCAGAAATTTGAGCACCCCTTATTCCCTTGATCAACAAACTATCCTTCCCTTAGATTTTTTGAATGCTATGGTGTATTACGTAACGGAATGGCTTGCATACGCTTACCGACCGATTGTGCGCCCTGTCCCAATAAAATACCGTAATATGTCGCGTTCGTCATGACATGTTTCACATAATCTCGCGTTTCCAGTAAAGGAATGGTTTCGGTATATTGATCCGCAGCAATACTTTGGAATTCGGGTTGCCAACGGCGGGCACGGTTCGGGCCGGCATTATAACCTGCTGTAGCCAGTACTGGACTATTGCTCAATTGACGCTGAATTGTTGATAAATAGTAAGTTCCGTAACGGATATTGGTGTTCATATCAGTTAAGGCTGCCGGGTTATAGGCTTCACCCATTTGACGAGCGACCAGTTTGGCGGTGTCCGGCATGATCTGCATCAAACCGCCTGCACCCACATGAGAGCGTGCGCCGGTATTAAACCGGCTTTCCTGACGCATCAAACCATAAGCCCAGGCAGCATCAATGCCGGCATTACGGCTATGGCTCACGACATAATTCTGATGTGGCATCGGATAACGATAGTTGTAATTATGCTTGTCCGCAGTACGATCTGCTGCATAAATGGCACGGTCATACCAGCCCATATCCATCGCACGTTTGGCTGCTGCCAACAGTAAATCGTCATCTTTTCTTAAATAAGCCTGACGAACTGCCCAGTTCCATTCACGGTTAATATAATTTTCTGGCGCATTAATATTACGCAAGGCAAAAGCACGGCGGAAATGAATATCCTGATTCAGACGTTGCATGGCCTGACTGGATGGCTGTGCCGAGTTCGGTGTAGAAGCCGTTAACTGGCCTAATCTATCCCGTGCTAGCAGGTTATGATAATCCTCGCCGACTGCCAGTTTTTTATAGATACTTTCTGCTGCCTGTTTTGAAGCGCGATCTGTGCGCTGTTCACTGGCACGTGCCAGCCAGTATTGCCAGCGGTCTTCCTGTTTCTGGTTCACGCTCATGGCATCAATGGCACGAATCAGACTTTCCCAGGCACTAAAACGAATCGCCTGACGGGCATAAATTTCGGCTTCTTCCGGACTAAATGGCAAACCATAACTGGCATCCAGATAGTTCAGCACTTCACGGTTGAAGTTATTTTTCATTACCGTAGTGCCGCCGATATAACCCACAGTTCTGAATAGTGTTTTTTGTACTTGTACCGGTGTGCCTTCAGCAGTACGTTTTACAATGGACATTGCTGAATCAAGATCGCTATCTGCCAGACGCCCCAACGCATAAATCAGATAGGCATGATCAGCGGCAGTACTTTTAGGGGCTGACCATAAATAATTGGTTGGATTGGCCTGAATCGTATTGAGCTGAGCCAGAGACAGGTTAAGCCCTAAACCTTGTGCAGTGGCAATAGCCTGTCCAGACTGACCAGCACGTAATTGCACCCACAAACGCTGCTGGCGGTCTTCATTGGTCATAAGCGGACTGGATAACATCATGCGTCCCAAGCCTGTACAAGACTCAGGTTGAGAATTGGTGGTTAGCCAAACATCCTTAAACTCAGCATAAACCAGCTGATCGCCACTTTTGGCACGGACTTGTGCAACTGCACAGGCTTCAGCCGGATCGGCATTGGTGACATATTGCAGAACTGGTTGCGCAGTAGAAAAGTCAGCCATTTTGACTTTTTCTTCGACATAATCGGCTGCGAGTTTTTCTGCCATAGCCGACTGAGGATAACGTTGGGCGAAACTGATAATTTGACTGGCAGGTTGTGAGCCAAGATTCTGGTTCAGAATCCAGTATTCAGGATAATAGCCCAAGACATCATTTTGCATGGCAGACTGATATTGTTCTAATTGTCCGATATTTCCAGCATTTGCCGCGCGTAAGGCATCATTAAATTGTTCTTCTGCTGCCTGCACACTCATTGAACAGAGACACGCCACACTCAAGCTTAGTAATTTATAATATTTCTTCATATTTTTAGTGTGTTTAAACATCAATTTGCCTTCTATCATCGAGTTTTCGCCCAGCCCCTGTTGCCTATCATAAGAGTTAGCCGGAAAATTATAACCCACTGTATTGTTCACTTATGTAACCTTATGATTAGACAATATTAATTTTCAGACACTTTTTGTCCATAAATCAATATTTTCCCAGCCGCATTTTAGGCTATAAGTTTAAGCGACTTTCCTGCTAAAATATGCGCCTTTTAAAGATTTCAGAACGTGAATTGAATTTTTATTTACCCGTTTGCCTATGCAAACAGGTTATTCGTTCACTCTTTCGACGTATTACCTTGTAGGAGCCTACATGACGGTTCAAACCTTCATTCCGAATGGTGCCCCAGCTGCCTCAGAAAACACTGTCACCCAGCCAGCGCACACCCCAGCCATCGATGGTTCAGTTAAAAAACTGTATATCGAAACGCAAGGGTGTCAGATGAATGAGTATGACAGTCACCGTATGGCAGATCTGCTGGGCGATTCCCACGGCTATGTGCTGACCACCGATCCTAAAGAAGCGGATATTCTGCTGATGAATACCTGCTCGATCCGTGAAAAGGCACAAGAAAAAGTATTCTCAGAATTGGGCCGCTGGCGCAAGCTGAAAGAAAAAAATCCTGACCTGATTATTGGTGTCGGCGGATGTGTGGCCTCTCAGGAAGGTGACAATATCCAGAAACGTGCCAATTATGTGGACATGATTTTTGGTCCGCAAACCTTGCACCGTTTACCGCAAATGCTGGACCAGCATTTTGAGCAGGTCGAAAAACCGAAAAAAGAAAAAATTAAACTGGTCGATATTTCGTTCCCGGACATCGAAAAATTTGACTTCCTGCCTGAACCGCGTGTTGAAGGTTATAAGGCCTTTGTTTCGATCATGGAAGGCTGCTCAAAATACTGTTCATTCTGTGTAGTTCCATATACACGTGGCGAAGAAGTATCTCGCCCGCTGGATGACGTTCTGGCTGAAATTGCTGGCTTAGCAGAAAAAGGTGTGCGTGAAATTTCCCTGCTCGGTCAGAACGTGAATGGTTATCGCGGTGAGACCTTTGACGGAAAAATCTGTACTTTTGCCGATCTGTTACGTTTGGTTGCAGAAATTCCAGGTATTGGCCGTATTCGTTATACCACTTCGCATCCACTGGAATTCAATGATGATTTGATCCTGTGCTACCGTGACCTGCCACAGATGGTGTCACATCTGCATTTACCGGTACAAAGCGGTTCCAATGATGTATTGCAGGCGATGAAACGTAACCACACCATTGATGTGTATATCGAGAAAATCGAAAAGTTACGTAAAGTTCGCCCAGACATGCATTTATCTTCAGACTTTATTATCGGCTTCCCGGGCGAAACCGATGAGAACTTCGAAGAAACCTATCAGTTTATTCAGGATCTGGATTTCGATCACTCTTATAGTTTTGTTTATTCAAAACGTCCGGGCACCCCTGCTGCAGAGCTGGAAGATACAACACCTGAACAGGTGAAAAAAGAGCGTCTGGCCAAAGTTCAGGAGTGGATTAAACAGTCGAGTATTCGTAAAACAGATGCTATGCTCGGTACAGTCCAGCGCGTACTGGTTGAGAAAGTTTCTGATAAAGATCCGAATGTTCTGGTGGGTACAGCAGACAATACCCGTTATGTCACCTTTATTGGTGATGCATCGTGGGTAGGACGCTTTGCAGAGATCGAAATCACCGAAATTAAAACTTTAAATTTAGTTTACGGTGAGCTCTTGAATCTTGAGCCTGACGTGGCGTAATGTAGAGCATATAACGTACACTTCTAAAAGGAACACTCTTGACTGCAACGATTCGACGTACAGTAGCTTTTCCTGGAATTTCGATGGACCGTTTACAAGCCGTCTTAGGTGCCTATAACGGTCATTTGAAACAAATTGAACAACGTTTAGACGTCAAAATTTCCCACCGAGGTGAAAGTTTCTTTATCGATGGTGGAATCGATGCCGTTGAGAGAGCCGAAATGCTCTTGCAACGTCTTCATGAAGAATCTGAACACAGCCAGCAGATCAGTGCAGATACTTTGCATATGATGATTCAAGGTAGCCAGACCGATCGTGAACTCCAGGAGAACCTGGAAGAACAGGAACATACCGGTCTGGATAATGTCTGGCTGCAAACGCGCAAAGGCCGGATCAATCCTCGCGGTGCCAACCAGAAACGTTATGTACAGCGTATTCTGCAAAGTGATATTTCCTTTGGTATTGGCCCTGCGGGTACCGGTAAAACCTATCTCGCCGTTGCAGCCGCTGTAGATATGCTGGAGCGTAATGAAATCCAGCGTATCTTACTGGTTCGTCCTGCAGTTGAAGCGGGTGAAAAACTTGGATTTCTGCCGGGGGATTTAACCCAGAAGATCGATCCGTATTTGCGTCCCCTTTATGATGCCTTGTATGAGATGCTTGGTTTCGAAAAAGTGGCCAAGCTGATCGAACGTCAGATTATTGAAGTTGCACCGCTTGCCTATATGCGTGGTCGTACCCTGAATCATTCTTTTGTGATTCTGGACGAAGCCCAGAACACTACACCTGAACAGATGAAGATGTTCCTGACCCGTTTAGGTTTCGGTTCACGTGCAGTGATTACTGGTGACGTGACTCAGGTGGATTTACCACGAGGTCAGCAGTCTGGTCTGGCACATGCCTTACGTGTGATTGATAAAATCCCTGAAATTCATATTACCCGTTTCCATTCTCGTGACGTCGTGCGTCACCAGCTGGTTCAGAAAATTGTTGAAGCCTACGAAGGCTGGGACAGTGAACAGCAGCGTTTAAGCGCTGAGGCTCGTGCTGAGCGTAAAGCCCGTCAGGAAGCCTTGATAGCTGAAAATGATGCTGCGGCTGATGCACAGCATTAAAGCTGCATTGTTATTTAATTTTTAAGGATTCACGTTGAAACTTAGTCTCTCCCTGCAACAGGACTTTCAGTCACCAGAACTGGTGCTGAAACGTGCCTATATTAAAAAAGTTGTAGAAACCACTTTGCGCCATATCGGTACCCAAAGTGATTGTGAAATTGGCATTGCCTGTGTCGATAATGACGAAAGTCATAAACTCAATCTGGAATATCGCGGCAAGGATAAATCGACCAATGTCCTGTCTTTTCCAAGTGAGCTTCCAGATGAAATGGCACAGGTGCTGGATGCTTTCCCGATCGGTGATCTGGTGATTTGTATTCCAGTCGTATTGCGTGAAGCCGCTGAACAGGACAAAGCTCCACTGCTCCATTTCACCCATATGCTGGTACATGGTACTTTGCATCTGATGGGTTATGACCATGAAACTTCAGAGGAAGATGCTGAAGAAATGGAAGGCATTGAGATCGAGATTCTGGACAAACTGGGTATTGCTAATCCTTATCTGGAAAGAGATTAAAATTCAATAATTAAAAAGCGGGCTAAGGCTCGCTTTTTTTATTTTATTCACTTCATAATAAGCTCAATTTAAGAAATAAAATAAAAACCTCCATGCAATATGTCGTGATTTTCAAAGCGCAAATTAAAGAATTAGATCAGTGTTATTTTGAAACAGCCCAGCGAATGAGAGAAAGAGCCCTTTCACAATTTCATTGCCAGTATTTTGAAGCTTTAACCGAAGGTACTCAGGAAATTGCGCTTTCTTACTGGAACAGTCTTCATGATATTCGCGCCTGGCATGAAGATGCTGAACATCAGGCCGCTCAAGAGCTAGGAAAATATAGCTGGTATACATATTTCAGCGTGGAAGTCTGTGAAGTTTTACGGCGCTATGATGCACAGTTAAATTAAATACTCATCGATCCTTACTTATAATTTTCTTAGTCTGTTCTTAGATACAGAGTTTTAAAAAATATCTGCTTACGCATTCATGATTTCTTCCAGAAATACATAAGCACATAATGAACTTTAACAAAGAACTGTGCTTCAAAAATTTTAGGAGAACGTAATGAAAAGATTGTTCTCGACTGCATTACTTATTTTCTCTCCCTGGCTGTGTTCATCACTTTATGCCCACTCAATTCCCATGTGCCCAAAAATTAAATTTCAACAGAACCAAAGCTCATGGGCAGGCCATTATTATTTAAACGGAGTTATGGAATTAGGTTCGGAGTTGCTGTTACAAGCAGATGGTACCTTTAAATGGTATCTGGCCTATGGTGCTCTGGATCAATTTGCCGAAGGAACATGGTGGCAAAATAAAGAGTGTATTGGCTTAAAAGCAGATCCAAAGTACCAGGACTTGATGATATTTCCCAAATATCTAGCCATAGATGAAAACCATTTAAATGTGGTCTGGGACGATGGAACTCAGCAAGGTAGTTATATACAGGCGAAGCGCCCAGATTAACGCACCTCAAACTCCGCTTCAGCCGGATCAAAACGCCAGGTTCGAATAATTCTCAGCTCGGAAATATCCGACATCTTGGCATCAAATGCTCCGAATGGTGCTGCCTTGCGTACTGAAGATTTTGCAGCTTCATCTAGCAAATTATGCCCTGAACTGTCAATTAAGCGAATTGCACGGATTCCGCCGTTCTGGTTCAAGATCACCATCAAGCGCACCTCTCCTGCCAGATTCTGCTGTTTGGCCGCGTCTGGATAATAGCGGTTACCATAGAACTCCACTTTCTGACGGAATTTTTCCAGATAAGCCGCAGAGACATCCTGTTTGGACTGGATGCCATCTACGGTTTTAATTTTTTGCTGACGACTGAAGTTTTGTTGTCGTTGCAGATATTGGGCTTCAAGACTGGCTACCATAGCGGCTTTGGCCTGGAACTGACTTTGTAACTGTTCCTGCAGTTTTTTGCGCTGATTTTCTTCCGCCTGTTTTTGCCAGCTTAAAGTCGTCATCAGCACTTTTTCTTCAAAGCTTAATTCACGCTGCTGTTGCAACATGTCCGGACTTTCTTGCTGCTCTTCTCCGGTCTTTTGCTCCATCAACGGTGCAGGCATATCGCTCGACATACGATGTGCTTCACGAAATTTGCCTGAACCTTGCTGATCAGTTTGAGCCAGAAAATCTGCATGCTCAATTTTTTCATCAGTTTGACGAATACTGACCGCAATCTCTTTAGTCATGCTCTCCTGATCTTGTGGCATACCAAATTCCAGCGTGAGAAAAATCACGTGCAAAATAACAGCTGCAAATACGGCGCTATTAAAAATTGGATCTTTCCACCAGGCTTTGACCAGAGGCATTAATATCATGGTTGATCTCATCGCTACGAACCCAGACTTGAGTCCATCCCCCAAACAGCATTTTTAAAATTAAAAAATAAACGGCTTTGCATTTTTCTTTTAAAAATGCCAAACCCATCAAATCTTCAACGTTACATAACTAAAACCCTAAAAATGGTGCTATTTATTTTGCTAAACTGCAAGCTGAAACTCTTGTATTTTTTATACAATTCGACAAGATACACTTCGAATTAAAACATATAGTTGCCAGGACGCTTAAAGATGCAAACGCTAATTTCCAATATTTCTAATAAAATTCGCCAGGCATATCAAAAGGCGGAAGGATTTATTGAGGATGAACGCGAATTTCCTTTGTCTCAAGTTTTCCTGAATGCGACATTTCAACGTTTTGTCACTGACAATGTTTCCATGCTGAAAGATCTGCATGCCGATCTGCATGATGACTGGTTACGACTCTATGCCACGCTGGACTATAAAGGTCTGAACGTGACCTTATCGGTTGATTTAAAACTGGTGCAAATGGAGCTGAATAAGAATACGCAGCTCATTGTATTTGAACAGATCAGTGATACCCAGTTGATTGAAGCCAAATACCCAAATGTCTTTTATAAACTGGGGGTACGATTCGCCCTGTTTTTCTATCAGCGCGTGCTGAATAAGGACCCTCTTGGCATGATTCTGGAAAAACTGGGCGTTATTAAAGTAAAAGATGATTTATTGCATCTGGATTTAAACCGCTGGTTAGGTAAAAACCGCTCGGTGATTGAGACGCTTGGTAAGGTTCATGTGAACCATGCAGTACTTCGTGAAGCTGAGCTCGTCGTAATTGGTAATGTGAATCTTGCAGCCCTGTTCAGAAAGCTTTCTCAGGAAAAAGAAGAGAAATGGGACGAAGACGACATGGATGACAATAAAGTCACACCGATCAAACAGAAAGAACCGACTTAAACTGTGTGTAATTCAATACCTAAACAAACACACCAGTAACTACATGAAATATACATTTTTATTGAAAATCTCCCTTCATTTTCCACATTTTGACCAAATAATAAAAAGTGGAAAGTGATCAATTTTATCTGAAATTACACAGGACAATTCTTTATGGCGAAAACTGTATTCAAAACTTTAGGGGTGACTGCAGGCTTGACTACCGCAATGGTACTTACTGGTTTATCCACCCAGACCTTCGCCATGGCGCCTTTCCAAGCCAATTATCAGTTTAGCTACAATGGAAAAAATATGGGTTCTGCTACCCGTACCTTGAGCAAATCTGGTAATAACTGGACCTATGTTTTTGCAGCCAAAGCGGGTGGCGTTGCTTCAGCGACTGAAACCAGCCGTTTTACTTTCAATAATGGCAAAATTGGTTCAAGCAGTTTCAGCCGTACCAGTAAGATTTTGGTGCATAGCAACACCATGAGTATTAACTTTAATCCTTCTAGCAAAACGATCAGTACCAAGAAAGATGATGAAAAACGTTCTTTTGCCTGGAGAGCAGATGTACTGGATGAGCTAAATGCTGAATTGCAGATTCGTGAAGACCTGAAAAATGGTGGTTTAAAATCGAATTACTACATTGCTGATGCCAAAGAAGTGGAAGGCCGTAAATTCGTCAAACAAGGTACAGAAACGGTGAGCACCAAATATGGTTCATTTAGTACCATTAAAGTAGTGATTAAACACAACAAACCAGGCCGTGAAACTACTTTCTGGTTAGCACCGAAACTGGACTACTTACCAGTCAAAGTATCGCATGTCGACAAGAAAACCTCTTACGGTTTATTGCTGACCAGCTATAACGGTAAAACGAACTAAGGTTTTTTGGTGAATTTCGCTTGATTTTTTTTGGGTGCTTTTTACAATACGCTTTTGCTTTAAAAAGCACCTGCTCTTGAGGATTCTCCCGTGCACGCACTAGAACAGAAAATCTTAGCCGAAGGTATCGTTCTATCTGAAGAAGTTTTGAAAGTTGATTCTTTCTTAAATCACCAAATTGATCCAATCATGATGCAGCAAATTGGTCAGGAATTTGCGCGTCTGTTTAAAGATGCTGGTATTACCAAAATTATTACCATTGAAGCGTCCGGTATTGCGCCTGCAGTCATGGCAGGCTTAGAGCTTGGTGTTCCAGTGATTTTTGCACGCAAATACCAGTCTCTCACTTTAAAAGATGATTTATACCGTTCTAAAGTATTTTCATTTACCAAACAGACTGAAAGCACGATTGCCATTTCAAATAAACACATTAGTTCATCTGACAAGGTTTTAGTGATTGATGACTTCCTGGCAAATGGTCAGGCAGCACTGGGTCTTGCTGACTTGATTCATCAGGCGAATGCTGAAGTGGTCGGGATCGGGATTGTGATTGAAAAATCATTCCAGCCAGGCCGTGACTTGTTACTTGAAAAAGGTTACCGCGTTGAATCATTAGCGCGTGTGAAATCTTTGGCAAATGGTACTGTCGAATTTGTTCGAGATTAAATTTACAAATGAATATTTTAAAGGGTGCTTCGGCACTCTTTTTTATTGGATTTTTTTAATTTCTGTTAGCTAGGAATAACTAAAACATAGCTATAAAACTATCTATTTTCGACTGCACGTAAATAATTGTACTCCGACTTTTTCTTATGAAATTTTTAAACAGCTAAAGCTTCAAGAATTTATTATCCGACAAATAACAACAATTTAAGCTGATATTATTATAAGATAAGAGGCCTAACTATCTGCCAATAGTTAGGCCCTTGGTTTATTTTCAACAATAAACTATTTGACAGTCACAGTAATACTACCGCTGTTGACAGCACCAATGGCGGTAGTTGTGATGCTGTTGT
Source organism: Acinetobacter sp. GFQ9D191M (assembly GCF_011174875.1). Lineage (NCBI taxonomy): Bacteria > Pseudomonadati > Pseudomonadota > Gammaproteobacteria > Moraxellales > Moraxellaceae > Acinetobacter > Acinetobacter sp. GFQ9D191M. Next base: position 52,554 of record NZ_JAALGV010000028.1, on the reverse strand, counting down.
TAACAGCAGTTTGAGTTCCTTCTGCAATTGCACTTACAGATGCATCAATGGTACCTGCATTGTAAGCAATATTTGCTGCACTATAATTACTTAAAGTTTCATTGATTTGCTCACTGTAGTTGGTCGCCAGTGTAGTACTCACTACTTCTGAGATGTCTGAACTATCAGCAACCTCTGAGAGCTCTTCTACAGTTTCTGAGTTATTAGTTGCACTGGTAACTTCACTGAAGTCATAGTTATATGTCTCATCTGATACGTCTGATATCACGCTATTAAAGCTGCCTTGCTCTAGTGTAATACTACCTGTATTCGCGGCGCCAATTGCTGTAGTTTCAATCGTACCTTCAATTGAACTAATTGCATCCTGTGCTTCTCTTGATACCTCTCCTAATGCTTGTAAATCGACGCTGGCATCAACATCACCTGTATTTACTGCAAGATTCAAGGCAGAACCATTTTCCACCTGCTGAGAGATCGACTCCAGGGTCGCTTGTAAACCAGTATCTACGGTTACTTCAGTTGGTGTTTCATCATCTTGAGCATATGCCATACCTGCACCAGACAGGAAAGCGACGGATAAAGCGATTGTTTTGATCGTGTTTTTCATCGTTGTTTTTCCTTTTTTAGCTTTGAAATACTTCTCGCTCAGTATTTCTTTCTCATAATGGGAGCGAGCCCATTTTTACTGGTCAATTAATCACGCTGAGAACTTGACCAGTAATTTTCTATAACTTCAGGATTGGCATCCCACAACATGGATACCTTGTCCTCTTCTTTTTCTTTAGAATTCGTTTCTTGCGAATTTTTTTCGTTCTTTACTACACCTGAAGAAGATGAAGCTTTTTTCTTACTGATATATTTAATTAAATCTTGTTTACTCATTTCAGGATCTGCTTCAGGATTCTGAATCACTTCGGATTCTTTGTTTTTAGGTGGCTTCGTATCCTTACTCGGTGAATTGGTCGATTTATTTTTTTCATTGGATGAAGAAGATTCTGTTGCAGCTGACTCCTGAACAGCAGTACTGGACGCTATACTATTTTGCTCCTGACTTTTTTTGTACTTATGCAAAGCCACAGAACTTCGCGTCAGATTAAGCTGACCATATTCAGGTGGTATTTGCGCACGGCAACCTGCAAAGACTGGAGGTGGAACGACCTGACTGAGTAATTCAAAAGTGGCCAGATTCAACATTTGCCGTAAAGCAAAATTAGTCGCCTCACGTTCTCCTTTACCGATTTGAACATTTAACAAGGTACGTCCAGTAAACCGCCCTGCACTGACACCATAATCCTGTGCAGCAATCTGCTTTTGCAGCGATACATTCGTAACGACTTTACTCGTACGTGTATCGGTAAGAGATAAATCCAGACCAACCATAATACGGGTTTGACTGTAGTTCGGGCCAACACCCGCAATCTGCATATCAAATCCACCCCCCGGAATAAAATCCAGACTGTTAATACTGCCAGTCACATAATAATCAGAGGCCTGAATCTGTCTTGGATCCCGAATCCCCCACTTGGCTTCACTTTCAATAATTCGGGGATCACGTCGGTTCATTAAGTTGACTCCCGCCTGAAATAAAGCAGACTGCACCATATCTCCAGCGCCTTGAGTGACCATTTTCCCACTACCTCCATTGGTCACCACATCTTTACCGGTTTGATCCAGAATCGCACCCACAGAGAAGCTGACATCATTACGTAATTGCCCTTTTAAACAGGATAAAGCCATATCAAAAGGGGTAAAAATATCGGTAATAGGAGGTCCTTGTACCAGTTTCACCGGTTTCTTAGTGGAAAATGCATGTATTTACAACTCAGCTAAACTTCTCTGAATAAAATTCCACTAGAATCAAATTGGTATGAAATGTTCCTGACTTCAATATTCAGAACCTACATACTGTTGAGCCGGATGTGCTGAATAATTACTTGTCTAAGTAAGGTTCCATATCACACATTTGCTTAAAACGAATAAATACTAATCGCTGATGGAAAATCCTATGCAATGTCCTAAATGTGGTTCAACGGAAATTGAGCTACGCGATCACGAAAAGAATCTGAAAAAAATTGGTGGTATTTTAATGACCTCAGCTGGTGCCACTGCGGGCACAGTAGGTGGCGCAGCCTCTGGCGCTTCAATTGGTGCTGCCATTGGAACAGTCGCAGGTCCTTTAGGGGTAATTGTAGGCGGCACAGTTGGAACCTTCGTAGGCGCAATCAGCGTAGGCATTACTGGTGGCGTGGTCGGAAACTTCTTAGGTAAAAAAGCAGGTATTTCTGTAGATCGCAATCTGTTTCTGGATTATCAGTGTCTGAATTGCAAACATAGATTCAGTCAAAAAGATCAAAAAGATCAAAAAGATCAAAAAGATCAAAAAGAAGATTAATAAAATCAAGGAAATGAAGCTGATTCTTCATTTCCTTTTTTAATTAATTTCTTAAGCCTGATAGAGTTTTAAAGCAACTTCGGCCAGACGTTTACCCTGTACTTCACACAAAATTTTCTCATCCTGGCTTAAGCCTTGGTCATGTCGTGGGCCACTCACATGACTTGCGCCATAAGGCGTGCCACCACTTTTAGTATTAGACAGCGCTGGTGTCGCATTGCTTAATCCCATGATCATCATGCCATGATGAAACAATGGCGGTAGCATCGTCAGTAAAGTACTTTCCTGTCCGCCATGCATTGAGCCTGACGCGGTAAAAACACAGGCTGGCTTACCATGCAAAGCACCATTCAGCCATAAGCTGGTGGTCTGATCCCAGAAGTATTTCATTTCTGAAGCCATATTCCCAAAGCGGGTGGGTGAACCTAATGCCAAAGCAGCACACTGGGCAAGATCATCTAAAGTACAGTAGATATCACCTTCTGCCGGAATACTCGGCTCTGCTTCTTTCACTACAGTCGCAATATTTGGAACAGTACGAATTTTTACAGCCATTCCTGCTGCTTCAACACCATTCGCAATCAGATGCGCCATTTCTTTGGTTGAGCCATATTTGCTGTAATATAAAACAAGGACATAAGGTTGCATAAAGTTCTTATTCATTACTTAAAAAAATAAAACTATACGGTATTTCGCAACTTTTTTGGGTAAGCTGAAGAATGAAAATTCATGATGAATAAAAAAATTGAGATTGAAAGCGCATGATCGTTGAATATTTAAAGAAGTTACCTTTTTATGAAAAACACTGGTTTCAATTTATTTTATTTGTACTACGGCGTTTCGAGGCTGACCGATGTCGTGAGCAGGCTGGTTCACTGACCTATACTACCCTGTTTGCTGTAGTTCCGATGCTGACCGTGTTTCTGGTCATTATCTCTTCAATCAGAGCATTGGAACCGGCACGACAACAGCTCCAACAGCTGATCTATAGTAACTTTTTACCTAAAACAACGATCGCTTTCGATAAAGCCCTCAATGCCTTCACGGAGAAGTCCAGCAATTTAACTATTATCGGTATTCTTTTCTTATTTATCACAACAGTACTGATGCTCAGTAGTATCGAAACGGTCTTTAACCGGATCTGGCGTGTGACTGAAACCCGCGGTGGCATTATCGGTTTTATGCGTTACTGGACCATAATTTCACTTGGTCCAATTTTGCTGGGCAGCGCCTTTGTGATTTCGTCTACTTTGGCCTCCATGAATATTCTCAGTAATAACTTTGCCGGTTATGAACTGGATGGTGCCTTTATTCTCTGGGTAATATCTTTTTCTCTGACCGTGCTTGGCTTTTTTATTCTGAACTGGACTATTCCCAATCGGAGTGTACCGCTCAAATCTGCTTTTATTGCTGGTCTGTTTAGTGCCATCGTCTTCGAACTTCTGAAAAACCTGTTCGGCTTTTTGATGTCAAACTTTACCAGTTATGAAATTGTTTACGGAGCTTTCGCAGCTGTCCCTATTTTCCTGCTCTGGATTTATCTGTCCTGGATTATTGTATTGCTGGGCGTGGAAATCAGCTATGCCCTGACTGCATTCGAATCTGGACAGGACAATAAGCGCCATCCAATCGTCATGTTGCTGGATCTATTAGAACTGTTTTATAAAAAGCAGAAAACTGGTGAAAGTGTCAGTGAAGCCCAGGCACTAGAAGTTTTGGGACGGGATGAAATTGGACGCTGGCCTAGCTATGTCAGCATGTTTGAAAAACAGAATCTGATTAAACGTACAGATGACAATGAATATGTGCTGGTACGCGATCTGGATCAGGTCAGCTTCTGGAATTTTTATCTACAGCTTCCTTATCCATTGCCGCGCAAACAGCATCTGACTGATGTGCATACTGATGATCTCTGGATGCAAAAGTTCTCACCTAAACTGAATGAAACTGATCAGTTTCTGGAAGAAAAGCTCAGTTTTCCATTATCAGAACTGTTCCGCAGTAAATAAATTCAATCCTCTCTTTTGAGAGGATTTTTTTAAATGAATTGGATCAATTGTCAGCAGATAATCATCCTTGCTGTCATTAAAGCTATAATCCAAAAACTAAGTGTCGTTATTTTCATTGAACGGATTTTTATATAGAGGTTTGAGTCTTGATCTGAGGCTCAGGCTTCTTTAACCATCCCTGTAAACTCACCAGAATTACACCCAGCATTACCATACAGGTCCCGACAATAAAATTGATCTCGACATGCTCATTTAGAATTAAAACGCCAAACAGCATGCCAAATACTGGGGTTAAAAAAGAAAATACTCCTAAGCGTGAAGCCAGGTAATGTTTCAACATCCAGAACCAGATTAGATAACTGGCAAAGGAAATCACCACCGTATGAAAAATCAGGCTGGAAATCGACAAAGTTGTCCATTGAATACTGGCTTGTCCAGTCAAAAAGGACAAAGGCAATAACACTATGCCAGCGATCAGCAATTGATAGAATAAGGTTTGGGTTGCAGGCGCTTCAGCCAGCGAGCTCAAACGTACACTCACGGTCGTGGCTGCCCAGAACACGCCCGCCAGTAGCGCCAGAAAATCTCCCCATAAGGCATGAGATTGTAAAGCAGATCCTGTCTGCGGGCGCAGCAGGAAACTCACCACAATACCACTAAAGGCAAGAAAAATTCCTCCCCATTGCACATGAGACAAATGTTCCGCCGGCAGTTTCCAGTGCAAGCCCAAAGCCACAAAAATTGGTGCAGTATAGAGCAAGACAATGGTATGCGAAGCTGAGGTATAACGCAGCGCCTCACCCACCAGATAAAATTCAGCGGCAAACAGCACACCAACCAGTAAACCCGCAGATAAGTATCGTGCATTCCAAAGCTGACGACGTACACTCTGCTGAATTAAAGGATAAACCATAAGTGCAGATAAGGCTGAACGTAATGCAATTTGCATCAGGGCAGAAATATCACTGGCCGCCCACTTCAGTACGACCTGCTGCAAACCCCACAACATACACAGTACAAACATGATGGCAGATGCTTTGACATCTAGTGCCTGACGATGATTCAAATATATTCCCGTTCTTGATTGGAGCCGCTACATACTAAAAATGTTAGAAGTAGAAGATATAACATCAAAATAGACATACAATGGGGGGATTCAGGCAATATTCGTGATGCGTAAGAAACGATTTAGACGCTATCCAATTTATATCTAGAAACTGAATGGCAACCGTGCCTGATCAGTCTGATAAATTATCCCTTACTCATTACACTTTTCTAAACAAAATAAAGGAGCCCTTCGGCTCCTTGATCTCAAAAATCCGGTCTTACTTTACAAATGTCGTCCAGACATAATCCTGATTTTGGCCTTTTAGGGTCATTTTCAATTGATTACCCGATTGCAAGGCTGCCACCCCTGCTGGTGTACCGGTCATCACTACATCACCTTCTTCCAGTGTAAATACCTGACTAATGTCTGCCAATAAAGTTGCGATATCAAAAATCAATAAAGCTGTATCGCCTTTTTGACGCAGCTCATCATTGATCTCCAGCGTATAGTGCACATCTTTCCAGTCAGCAATCACATCACTTACTGACACCCAGTCTGCGAGTATACAAGAACCATCAAAAGCTTTGGCCCGTTCCCAAGGTTGACCTTTTTTCTTAAGGTCATCCTGCAGATCACGTAAGGTCAGATCCAGACCTAAAGTCACAGCACCAATTGCCTGCAAAACTTTGGCAGGATCATTTTCCTTGCTTAAGGTACGGTCAATACGCAAACTTAGTTCACACTCATAATGACAGTTACCCCAGTCCGGATTCCATTCAATACCAGCATCCAGTGCAGTCAAAGCACTCGGTGGCTTGATAAACAACACAGGACGATCAGGTACCGCATTTCCAAGCTCTTTGGCATGGTCAGCATAACTGCGACCGACACAAACAATTTTTGATGGGCGTGTACTCATGATCTCTTTCCTGTTCTTGATCTGTCTTATTTCTTGAAGGTATTCTCGAAAATGCTTTGCTCAGTACCATCTTTAAAGGCACGTTTTGGCACAATCACCACTGTACGGTTTTTCAGTTCCAGCATATAGGTCAGTTTGCCGATGGCAAAACTCTGTACTTCATTATAATGCACGACCTTGCTACGCCCGTTATTGTAAATTTCTGCATAGTCCTGAAACAGGTCAATGCCCTGTTCACTTTTCCCAAACTGGTATTTTACAAACTGGCGCTTAAACATCATCGGCAGGAACCAGTAACGCATGATGCCCTGTAGAATCAGAAAGAAGGCACCCAAAGCCACATAATAACGACCAACCCCATTCAGGCCCATCGAAAAGCCCCAGATAATAATTCCGATGCTAACCAAAGGCGTCAGAAACCGTGAAATCTGTTTTTTGCCAAAAGTGGCCAGGGCAAATCCATCCTGAGATTCTTCTAGAGTGAGATAATAACGGGTGGATAAAGTCGGTGCTGACTCAGTCATAGCATTACATCAAAAATATAAAATCCTGATCCATACTATATCAAAATATGCTTAAAACTCATGGCTTATGCTATCAATTACATAACTTTGCTTTGGAAATAACTGAATTTAGTTTTAAATAAATCATCATTAAAACAAAAAACACACAATAGGATATTGGATGAAAGGATTGATCCCCTATTTGCTGATGAGTAGTACCTTATTTGCAATCTCACCGGCTTTCGCAAAAATAACGCCATGGACCCCTAATCTGCCAAGCAGTCTTGATGTATTTCAAGGCAATTCTCAGCAACTGGCTGAACTCACTGGCGAGCGTATCCTGATTTATGCGCATCCTGCCAGCAAAACCCATCTACCGACTTTTAAAACGGCTTCTAGTAGCAAATCCCAGTTTTATAGTGCGGCTGTAGTCTTGCCTGCATCCGAAGCACAAGTCGAAAAATTACTGCAACATTATCCGAATTATGTCGGCCTGTTTCCGACCCTAAAATCCGCCAAGGTGATTGAACAGCAAGGTAGTATTCAACAAGTCAAATATCAGGTGCATATTCCCACTCCAATCCCAGTCTTAAACTTTAAAGAAACTGTAGTGATGCAGCATCATCTGGAAAATAACAGTATCAGCACACTAATTCTGGATGCACCAATTCCCTATGGGGCCGGAAAGCTGGAATGGTTTGCACTAGCTCCCAATAAAACCTTAGTGACAGTGACGCAATGGGGCGATCTGAACCAGCCACAAGGTTTTCTATTTAGCAAGATTCTAAATGCCCTGCCTGAAGCCAAACTTGGTATTCCCGCCGGCACCAATGCCTTTCTGCTTGAAGCTTTACAGCAGCGTTTTAAATATTCTTCCGCTATAGCTTTAAATACGGCAGTGCCTCAAGTTCAGCTCAGTAATCAGCAAACTCAGAAAATTGCCCAGCTTAGTCAAAAATCAGGACAGCCTGTCAGCTTTATTTTGCCCAATTATCAGGTTAAGACCGGCAAAAGTTCAGAAAATCTAAGATTCAATACCACCTATCAATATTTCTCGCATCCGACTGAGAAGCTGCAGCCTTGGTTATCGGCTCAAGCCAGCCAGAAACTCTTTCCGCGACAGATCAAAAAAGTGGAACTGAACCCAGTCGATCCGCAAAGTATTGATGCCAACTACAAGGTATCAGTCGGCTTGGGCGTCATTCAGATTCCCTTTAATTTTAAAATGCGTTTTGAACAGCCAAATACCTTACAAAACCAGTTCTATGCCAATGGCGGAGATTTAAAATTTGTACGGGGTGGAATGAAGCTTTTGCCGCAATCTCAGGGAACGCTATTCCAGATCACCAGTTCCATGAAAATTCATGATCAGGCGCCTTTTTTACTGAAAGCCATGCGCAGCCTTCCCTATCATGACATGTTGCCGGCAGTTGGTGGTAATACCGTCTATGCCTTAAAAGTACAGCAGAAATTAAAATCTTAAGTTCATGTCTAATTATTGGTTTTTTATATGAAAAATTAAAAACTAAAGACGTAAAAAAACCGCATCAATGTGCGGTTTTTTCAGAATTCTTTATCAAGATTGGTGCGCTCAGAGAGATTCGAACTCCCGACCCCTTAGTTCGTAGCCAAGTGCTCTATCCAGCTGAGCTATGAGCGCGACGTCTTGATGGGGTGCATTATATAGAGTTTTCAGCACTTGTTAAGTGTTTTTTAATAAAATTATAACCGAACGTACAGTAATTAAACGATACTACAATATTTCAGTTTTTTTGATGAAAATTCCTGCGAATTTAGAGTTAAAAGCAATAACCCAGACTTGGCAAAATTTCAGGATTAGCTAAATTAATCTTTCAGTGACCTCATATTCATTTGCTCACAGCCTAATAGAGCTATTCTCCAACCAGGCCAGTTTTAACCTTGCCTGCCCGCTGATAACAGCTCAATACCACGCCATTTGAAGTCACTTGATGATCTGTCAGTGCAAATGCTGCTGGCATAGAGTCTCCAGCAAATAGACGTTTTCCTCTGCCCAATATCACAGGAAAGGTCATTAAATAGAGTTCATCCACAAGATCATGTTTAAAAAGGGCCTGTGCCACTGCGGCACTGCCATACACCCGAAGATCCTCCTCCCCTGAAGCCTTCAGGTTAATGATCTCATCAATACTTTTTAGAAAGATCGTATTTTGCCAGTCCGAGTGATCCAAACTGGTGGATAGCACATATTTATTCACTTCATTAATTCCTGGCCAGTCTTCAGCATGCTTCGGCCAGTAAGGCTCAAAAATCTGAAAGGTATTCTTACCAATCAGAATATCGGTAGACTGCATCCATTTTTGCATGATGCGATCAAATACTGCATCGGGTTCAGTACTAAAATACGGCGCCACCCAGCCACCATATTGAAAGCCACCCGATGTGTCCTCTTCCGGACCGCCGGGTGCCTGCATTACACCGTCTAGAGTTAGAAATTCCTGGACAATAATTTTTCTCATCACCATGCCCTTATTTTTATTGAGTCATCTAGGATTTATTTTTAGCATGTGATTCAGGCGGATTCTGTAAATTTTAGGCACAAAAAAACCGCAACATGTGCGGTTCATTGTTCAAGTTGGTGCGCTCAGAGAGATTCGAACTCCCGACCCCTTAGTTCGTAGCCAAGTGCTCTATCCAGCTGAGCTATGAGCGCGTAACTTGTGTCGTCTTTATTAGACTACGTTATTTTCCGATTTACTTATTGGTGCGCTCAGAGAGATTCGAACTCCCGACCCCTTAGTTCGTAGCCAAGTGCTCTATCCAGCTGAGCTATGAGCGCGACATAAGTAAAGTGGCGGTGAGAGAGGGATTCGAACCCTCGATACAGTTACCCGTATGCGTCCTTAGCAGGGACGTGGTTTCAGCCACTCACCCATCTCACCGTAACGTGCCGCCATAATACAAATTTCGGCATAGCACTGCAAGCACAGCTTGAAAAAAAACTGCATATTTTTGCTCGTTTAAATACTTTTTAAACAATTTCCCTATTTTTAGTCATTTAAGTCCTGAAAAACCCGATAAATTTCCAGTTATCCAAAATTAGCCAAAAATCGAAAACTTAAACAGATTATTGCAATCATTTACGTGCAGTCTGCACTGACATGACTTATGCTAAACCTATCTCCAAGGACACTTTAAAGATATGATGAAAAATTGGGTCGATCCTGAAGCAAAAGCTGAAGCCGAACGTTATGACAACCCTATTCCAAGCCGTACCCTGATTCTCGAAACTATAGAAGAAAAAACTGCCCTGTCCCATGCTGACCTGGTGGAATATTTTGAAATTGCCGATCAAAAAAGTATTGATGCCCTGAGCCATCGTCTGATTGCGATGGTACGTGACGGGCAATTAATGAAAGACGGTTACAAGTTCCAGATCGCGGCGGAACAGCCTGAGCATGAAGCAACGGTATATATCAACTCCAAGGGAAGCGGTACAGCCAATATTTCAGGTGAAGATGACCTGCTCTTACCTGAGCGTGAATTGCGTCAGGTCTTTAACGGTGACCGTGTCAAAGTCCGTCAGACCTCAGTAGACCGCAAAGGTAAAGCTTGGGGCTTTATTACCGAAGTCTTGCAGCATCGTGTCAAACAGATCATCGGGAAAGTGTCTGAATATGAAGGCGAATACTTTGTTCAGCCAGCCAATCCAAATGCACATCAGCCAATTACTCTAGAAAAAGAGCTGATCGAGCATGCCAAGGTCAAAGTCGGCGATTCAATCCGCGTGGCAATTGATACCTACCCAACCAAAGAAGAATTTGCGACTGGCCACATTGTGCAGTCGATGGCAGATAAAGCCGATACCGAAATCATCATTCCACAGACGATTCTGGAATATGGCCTGCCGTATGAATTTCCTGAAGAAGTGTTGAAAGAAGCGGAAAGTTTTAAAGAACCTTCTGCGAAAGACCGTGAAGGCCGTGTCGATCTACGTGATTTAGCGCTTGTCACCATTGACGGGGAAGATGCACGTGACTTTGATGATGCGGTCTATGCAGAAAAACGTCCGGGCGGTGGTTATCGTGTCGTCGTGGCGATTGCTGACGTGAGTCATTATGTACGTCCAGGCAAACCACTGGATGATGAAGCGCAAGAACGTGGAACCTCCGTGTATTTCCCGCACTTCGTTTTACCAATGTTGCCTGAAGCACTCTCTAATGGCCTGTGTTCTTTAAATCCGAATGTCGACCGTCTGTGCATGGTTTGCGACCTGAAACTGTCACGTGCTGGCCGAGTCACTGGTTATGAATTCTATCCTTCAGTCATGCATTCCAAGGCACGTCTGACTTATGACCAGGTCGCGAAGTATTTTGAAGGTGATAGCACAGCAATCACTGAAGATCGTAGTGTACGTAAATCACTAAATACCCTGTTCCAGTTGTATCAGATTCTAAAAGGCTTACGTGCTGAACGTAATGCGATGGAATTCGAAACCATTGAAACCTATATGACTTTCGATGAGCTGGGTGGTATTAATGAGATTCTGCCACGTACCCGCAATGACGCGCATAAGCTGATTGAAGAATGTATGTTGCTAGCCAACGTTGCAGCAGCTGAATATGCATTGAAAAATGAAATACCGATGCTGTACCGGGTGCATCAACCCCCTGAGTTCTCACGTATCCAGAAAGTTCGTGATTTCGTGAAACTGCTGGGTCTGCCATTCCCGGAACAGCCAACCCAAGCTGACTATCAAGCGGTGATTGAAGCGACCAAAGATCGGATTGATGCGCCAAGTATTCATGCCGTGTTATTACGCTCCATGATGCAGGCCTATTACGGTGCCGACAATGCTGGTCACTTTGGTCTGGCTTATGAAGCGTATACACACTTCACTTCTCCAATTCGCCGTTACCCGGATCTGTTATTACATCGTGCTATCAAAGCTCATTTGAGTAAAAAGCCATATCCAATTTCAGGTGCATCTTTAGATGATGCCGGTGAGCATTTCTCAGCGACAGAACGCCGTGCTGATGAAGCCTCCCGCTCTGTAACGACCTGGCTGAAATGTCACTATATGCAGCAACATCTTGGTGAAGAGTTCGTCGGAATTATCAGTGCAACGGCTGAATTTGGTTTGTTTGTCACGCTGAAAGACCTCTATGTCGATGGTATGGTGCATGTTAGCCAGTTGGGCGATGACTTCTTTGTCTTTGATCAAAGCAGCCAGAGTCTGGTCGGCCAGAACCGTGGCCAGATCTTTGGTCTGGGTGATGAAGTCAAGATCAAGGTCGCTGGAGTCAATCTGGAAGAACGCAAAATTGACTTTGAATTGATCCAGCAACTGACTCATGCGGGTCGTCCAATTCGCGCCCGTGCTCCACGTGTCGCAGAAAAAAAACCTGCACCACGTCCGGAAGCAAAAGAGGAAGTCTTCAATAATCATGAGCGTGCGCAAAAAGCCCAGCCCAGTGATGATGGAGAACAGCCCATACGACGCAAAAAAGACAAATCCAAGCCCAGTTCCTACAGCAAAAAGCCTGCTAAAAAATCTGCAGGAAAGTCTGAAGCAAAGGCTAAAGATAAAGTAAAGAAAAAAGCCAAGATCAAAAAGAAAAAGTCGAATGCAAAAGCCAAGACTGAATAATTTTTGATGATCAAAAAAAGAGCGCTACGGCGCTCTTTTTATTTTATAATTCAGTTAAATAAAGATTAAAAAAATATCATGCTTATTGCATCAAATAATAAACAACATTTGCATATCTATGCGATTCTAATTTTTACGATTTTGATCCTCAGTGGCTTTATTGCGCTCAAGTATTTTAATTTTGTAGCAACGCCACTTACGAAGTATTTTGCATTGATTATAAGCTGTGTCATATGTATTGGGATATTGCTGTATTTTTTCAGACTCAAACAGCATGGTTTATGGTTTCCACCTTATCATTGGCGTAATTTCAGAAAGCGCCCCAAATTTTATAGTCTTTTTATCTTTCCTTCGGTCATGATCTCAGCACTTTGGATTAATCTGACCACCTATCCACCCTATCTTTATACGAAGCTAACAGGCGAAACTAACAGTATTTCGATTACTACTCAGGCTGGGAAATTCAAAGGTGTTCGAAATCATATCTCTTATGCCTTTGACACAGAATATAGACATTTACCGGTTATGGAGTTATCTGCTTCTGAGTTTCTGCTTTATCAAAATAAACCCGTTGAACTACAGCTTAAGCTTACAACAAGTAATTTAGGCAGCATTGTGCATGAAATTCAAGAGATCAGAATCCAGTCTGAAGTCGAATAAATAGTACCGTCGTATGCTTGATTTCCCTGCCAATAAGCCCTACATCTAGATTTAACACAGGAAATGACTTCGGCAGAAACGACATGACATTAGAAAAAGCAACTTTACCCGTTCCACAATTCGATCAGATTACGCTGGCAGATCTTAAACAAAAAATTGAAAACTGCATTCAGCAAGGTTTGCAATTTCTAAATGAACTGAACCAGACACCTGATACTGTCCAGGAACAACTTGCGGTCCTGAAACAGGTTGATACGCTAGAAAATAATATGAGCGAGTCCTGGGGTGTTTTGTCGCATCTCAACGCAGTCATGAATAATAGTGAAACCCGTGATGTTTATCAGGCATTATTACCGGGTCTAAGTGATTACTATACGCAGCTAGGCCAGCACACAGCGCTATATCAAACCTATCAACATATACAGGATGCACCGGTCTTCAATGAACTACCGGAAGCCCAGCAAAGTGCAATTAAACTGGCGCTACGTGACTTTAAATTGTCAGGCGTAGCTCTAGAGGGTGAAGCAAAAAAACGCTATGCGGAAATTTCTGCACGTTTGTCACAACTTTCCTCAGATTTCTCCAATCATGTACTGGATGCAACTCAAGCTTATTTCAGACCGCTTAAGGAAGAAGAATTAGCGGGGCTGTCTGAAAGCAATATTGAACTCTTAAAACAGTATGGCCAGCAACGTGAACTGGATCAGCCGGTTGCCACTTTAGATTTCCCGTCTTATCTGGCAATTATGACTCATGCCGAAGATCGTGGCCTGCGTGAAGAACTCTATAAAGCCTATACCACACGCGCGTCAGATCAGTCCGAACAGACTGAATTTGACAATACAGCCATCATGGAAGAAATCCTGAAATTACGTCAGGAAATGGCAGCACTATTAGGCTTTAATAACTATGCCGAATATTCACTGGCCAGCAAAATGGCGCCAAATGTCGAAGCTGTTGATGAATTCCTGCGTGATCTGGCGGAACATGCCCGTGCGCCTGCTAAACAGGAAGTGGCTGAACTGAAAGCCATTGCTGCTAAAGATGTTATTACTGAATTAAAGCCCTGGGACAGCAGTTACTATTCTGAAAAGTTGAAAATGCAGCAGTTTAATCTGTCTCAGGAATCGCTAAAACCCTATTTCCCGGCTCCAAAAATTCTGCAAGGCCTGTTCAGTATCCTGAAACGTTTATATGACATTCAGGTGGTTGAACGTGAAGCGCCAGTTTGGCATCCAGATGCGCGTTATTTTGAACTGGAAGATCAGGGCGAAGTGATTGGCGGTTTCTATTTCGATCTCTATGCACGTCAGGACAAACGTGGCGGTGCCTGGATGAGCGGCTTCCGTTCACGCATGCAAATTGCTGAAGGCCTGCAAAAACCAATCTGTTATATGGTAGCAAACTTTACTCCACCTGTGGGTAACCGCCCTGCACTACTGACTCATGATGAAGTGATTACATTGTTCCATGAGTTTGGTCACGGTCTGCATCATATGCTGACAGAGGTGGACAATATTGCCGTGGCTGGTACACATGGCGTGGATTGGGATGCTGTCGAACTACCAAGCCAGTTTATGGAATTCTGGGCTTGGGATCAGGACAGTTTAAACCTGCTCAGCGAACATATCGAAACCAAAGAAGTCTTACCTGCTGACTTGTTAAAAGCCTTACTGGATGCCCGTTTCTTCCAGTCCGGTATGCAAACTTTGCGTCAGCTGGAATTTGCTTTATTCGACCTGAGCATTCACCGTGCCAATCCGGCATTGAATGCTGAACAGATTCAGGCAACCTTGAACGAAATTCGTGAAAAATATGCCGTTTTACCTACTACAGCATATAACCGATTCCAGCACAGCTTCAGTCATATCTTCGCGGGTGGATATGCAGCGGGCTATTATTCTTATAAATGGGCAGAAGTTTTGGCCAGTGATGCCTTCGATCGCTTCGAAGAAGAAGGAATTTTTAACACTGAAACCGGAAAGCAGTTTAGACAAAAAATTCTAGCAGTTGGCGGAAAAGATAAAGCACTTGACGCATTTATCAATTTCCGCGGACGCGAGCCAAAAATAGATGCTTTGTTACGTCATCAAGGTTGGACGAACCGCTCTAAAAACGCTTAAACTACGTTTTTAAGTAAATCACAGGGTGAGTATGATGGCTATCAAACGTCGTTTCATTGCAGGCGCAAAATGTCCTAAATGTCAGGCGTTGGATCGGATCGTTATGCTGACCTCTGGTGAAGCTGAATGGATTGAATGTATCGAATGTGGGTATGAAGAAAACCGTCCTACCCATATCGAGGAACCTGAGTCACCAGCCGTTCCGGATGAAATTGGTGTGATTCAGTTTAAACCCCGTCAGCCAAAAGAATAATTTCGGGAACCTAAATGACTCTAGATCATCGACAAAATCCTAAACTTTTATGGGGAATAGTGAGTGGATTAATTGTTGTGATTATTGCTGTTTTAATAATTACACAGTTTTTTCTCACGCAAAATGAAACATTACCAGCACATCAGGGTGACTTGATGCATGCACCGGTGACACAAGCCGCACCTAAAGCAGAACCTGAACCAGAAGAAATTGTGCCTACTTCTGAAAATGTTCTGGTCGATGCCTCTATTATAAGAGAAGAAGTTACTGAGAATGCCACTTTGGCGAAAGAAGAAATTGCCAAACTGGAAGATATTCAGCAACAGCTCAATGAGCAGGAAAAAAGCTTGAAGCAACAGCATAGTGATGCGGATGAGCTGATTAAACTCAAAGAGGAACAAATCAAGTTACTCGAAGCACAACTGGCACAATAGTCAGAATGAGTTAGGGATTTTCAGCTAGAATATCCACAGATTTTCTAGCTAAGTTCCCTCATGAGTGTAGCCTTCCCCTCGCATCTGGTTAAGGCAATTGTCTTTCTGACCTGTTCCGCTTTTTTGTTTTCAGTCATGGGCGTCTGTATCCGCTTCGCCTCACACACCGTTGATAATGCCACTGTGGTATTTTTCCGGAATTTTGTCGGCCTGTTTATTTTTCTTCCTTTAATCTTCAATAAAGGCATTAACTTTTTTAAAACTGAAAAACTCTGGATGCACACCTGGCGTTCTGTCGCAGGTCTGACGGCGATGTATGGATTTTTCTATGCCATTGCACATTTAAAGCTCTCCAATGCCATGGTCTTTACCTATTCCTCACCGATTTTTATTCCATTGATTGCTTGGCTGTTTCTAAAAGAAAAAGTCACTCAAAGCATGTTACTGGCTGCTGCGATCGGTTTTATTGGCGTGTTGTGCGTAGCTAAGCCTGATTCCGGTTTATTTAACCTAATGTCTGTGATTGGCTTGAGTGCCAGCTTCTTGGCTGCTATGGCTTTTGTCACGGTTCGTGCACTGACTCAGACCGAACCACCAGAACGGATTGTGTTTTATTTCTGTTTGATCGGCACCCTGATTTCCATGATTCCAATGTTCTGGCATTGGCGTCCTTATACCCTGACTGAACTCGGTTATTTAATTGCAGCCGGTTTATTGGCAAATACCAGCCAGTTATTTCTATCCAATGCTTATAAACTGGCACCTGCTGGTCAGATTGGACCAGTGAACTATATTGCGATTTTCTTCGCTGGCTTATGGGGCTATTTATTCTGGCAGGAAGTTCCGGATCTCTATAGCCTGCTCGGATTAGGGCTGATTTTTTGTGGGATTTTACTTTGCAGTCCTGTTTTACAAAATAAGCTTAGGCTGCGTTAAGGCCACAATAAAAAAAGCACCCGAAGGTGCTTTTTTTATTTGCTTAAATTACTGATACCAGCCGAAGAGTTTAAATACATAAGGTACATAGGCAATGATCAGCATCGCTGGCAGTAACACGATCATCGGTAAAATCCAGCGCTCATAACGGTAATAAAAGGACTTATGTCGAACTTCTGCATCCGCCTCGGCCACCTCAGCATCACCAATGGATTGCCTTGCTAACAGATGGTTCAGGGCAACTGGCGGTGTCACATAACCCAGCTCAAAACCAATCAAGGTAATCATCCAGAAATGCACCGGATGAATTCCATACTGATAGGCGACTGGTGCAACGGTTGCTGAAATCAGGATCACCGCACCGAATGGGTCCATGATCATGCCAACGAACACCATCAGGCCAATAATCATGGAAATCACAAGAATGGTACTGCTAATGTCTGTCGGGAACGCTTCCATAATTTCCATACGTTCCAGCAGGCCGCCCACACTGACAGATAGTGCCATCAGAATCACCAGCGCACCAATGTGTCCAACCGTTTCACTGGTCGAAATGTGTAATGATTTCCAGAAGCCGACATGACGTAAACTTTCAACCGCAGTCGAACGTTTTACACCATGATCTACAGCCAGCTCACCGCCCTGCTGCTCAACATGGTCTGCTTCACGATATTCAGCATTAATGGCTGTACCCGCAGTCGCCATTGCAGGCGTATTTCCTGAACCTAAGGTTGTGGTTAAGGTTTCATCCCAATGCCCTACTGGTGGTAATGGTGCAGGCTCATGACGTAACTTATCAAATAGCACGATCATCAACAGAATGACTGGCATCATGACAGGTGCAGTAAATTCATTCAGATCTGTAGATAAAGCATATTTGTAGAACAGCCAGATCAGGATAAAAATCACAATATAAGGAATCACATTTACAAAGGCACGTGCAGACTGTGGTGCAGCCAGACCAGGTGCAGCAATACGGAACTTGCTTTCAGCAAAGAATAGCGAAATGATCAGGAACAATGTTGAACTGAGCAGGAAGACATAGACACCGTAGTGATACAGCATATCTGTCGTCACTTCCTTGTTCAGTGAAGCAACCACAACAATCAGTAGACATGGACGAAGCACCACACCGAGTGAACCGGACATCGCTGTTGCTGCCAAGGCAAACTGACGGCGACCACCGGCATTCCAGACTTCCTTATAAATGATCGCACCTGCAGCAATCACGAAAATCCCGGATGCACCGGTATAAGCGGTTGGTAGTGCAGCTGCCAGCAGGATTAACCAGGTCAAGGTTTCTGGTGCCAGATTCCATGGACGCAGGATATTCAGGAACATGTCTACGACACGGGTTTGTTTCAGCAACATACCGGCCCAGATAAATAAGGCCAGATTCAGGAAGATGCTCGAGAATTCAACCAGTTGCCCCAGATAGATACCCTGACCCATCGGGTAATCCATCAAGAAGACAAAGTTAAACCCAGTACTGATGGCCATATAGGCATACAGTGGCACGCTTAAGAAAGCCAGTCCAAAACTGCCTCCCTCTCGGGTCGCCTGAGGTGGCTTAATGACTTGGTACAGACTGATCAGGGTCAATGTCCCAAAGAGAATCATCCATAGCCAGTAGACATACTTCATGTCTCCCATCGGCACCCCGGAATTCAGCACCGACATATATTGGCTGTAGGAAGAATAGACCAGGAAACTGTTCGCGATCAGCATCGCCACAGAATAGACTTTGAAATCGATACGGGTGGCTGGGCTACGTAGACCGATATGATGGGTTTTCAATGTTGCACTGATTGCAGCAAATACCACCATGATAATCAACAGTAAGGCACGGTTTTCAGTCCCGAACTTGAAAATGCCAAAGAATGAAGTTTCAAAACTGCGATAGGCACGAATACTTGGATGCGCTTCAATATGCGTTATCGCATTGTCATAGAACTGATAAGACTCTTCACAGACCTGTTGTGCCTGCATCACTGCAGCACGTACATCCGCTTCAGAACGTACACCGAAGAAATCGGCATATTCATCGGCAGCATCCGCTTTCATCTGCTCCTGAACTTTTTGATCGACATTAATATTACGATCACATTGAGGCGCTTTCGGTTCAGCACGCAAAAACGAATACTGCATGCCTGTCGCCGGATCACCATATAGACGCTCGCCCATACGCAGCAACTGACCATGAATCATTTCCCCGGTTCCAATCACCAAGGTCAGTAAGAGCAAGATGAGCACGACAAAGGTCGAGATCCACTCTGTCCAGATATAACGTAACAGACCTAATCCTGATCTGTTTTGATTATCGTTATGCATGTATTTTCCTATTCTTGTTTTGCGCCTTACATTCTTTTAAGCGCTGGTCTTCCTGTCTGCCCCGAAAATTCCTTTACAAGGGCCATTATCATTATTTTCTATTTTGACTCTGCATGAAAATCAGCAGAATAAAAATGACAATTTATCTTTTCTTTTTGTCTTTTCTGCCAACAGTTTCAGCTATCTCGAACATAATTACCCAAGATATAGAGCAATGCGACTACCACTCCCCAGATCACCCCTAACAAATGCGCTTCGACCAGTACCGGACTGCCAATAAGTTGTGCAGTTTCCTGATTTCCAATGGTATTTTCCCAAATCAGTTTGGCAAAGATTAAAAATAACACCAGTACGGCAAATCCACGTTCACGTTGATAAAGCAGATGCACACAGGCGACTGCGACATAGGCCCCATGTAATACCCCGGATAGTCCTGCATATGCTTCAATATTTGGCAGAAAAAAATAAAAACTCAGGCTGATTAACGGTGGCAGAATCAAAAGAATTGAGACGAAATGCCACACAGATGCACGGGGAAAAATGAAAGGTAAACAGATAAAGGCAAGGATATTCAGAAAATAATGGGCCCAGCCGACATGCACCCAGTGCGCAGTCCAGAGCCGCCAGAATTCTCCGAGCAGGCTTTCCTGCCAGTAGATGAAAGCATCGTTAAAGATTTGCAAACTCGCTGAAAGAGAGACAAAAGCCGCCAGAAAAATAATTTTTCGTCGAAGATGTTGATCTTGCATCGGCTCCTTGAACTCCTTTCAGCATATTGAAAATGACCTCTATGAGCATCATTCACTTAATTTTTCATTAAATTATAGGTCAGCGCTAAACAGATCATCCAGTTCTGAAGAATTATCTGTTTCATCCCAGAAGGTCTGCATGCCATCATCTGCACTACGAATACCGGTATTTTCAGTCCAGTAACGGTCAGAAATACCATTCACCATAATGGCAGCCATACTGTCGATCAGCTTGAACTGAGGATTGACTGGCTTTTCATCACTACGTGCCTGATCAAAGGTTCTTAACGCATCACGAATTTTGGCATCATCCCCACTGGCCTGTGCCGCTACAGCATATAAGGCATGTGATAAACGTACACCTTTTTGCTCACCGATTTGTACTGACTGTTTCAGAGTTTGGTAAGGATCAGGTTTTCCATCACCTGCCCCTGGCAATAAAGTCCAGATCACAGCACGGGTTGCATTTGGCGCGCCCCAGAATTTGGTATTATCCAGACAGGTCATGCCACGCTCAACCACAGCCGCAATATCTTTAGGTACTTGTACAGCCCCACCCGAGTTAATGTCATTGGTCATGGCTTGCAAGCCACTCAGCATGCCCAGCAGATAAACTGTCTGTTCAATATCACTGTTCATGCGTGGACAGCCTTCACCCAGCGCTTTTTTATATTTTTTCTCATAACGGGTCTGGAATAACTGATAACCCGTGTACTGACGTTGTGCAGCCAGTGCAGCCCAGCGTTTCTGCTCAATCCGCGCATCCTGAGCTTCAGTCACCTGATTGACTTTAGAAGCACGCAGATACCGTAGCTCTGCATCCAGCGCTTTCTGCTCGGCACAAATCCCCGCTGCGGAGTACATCAGTACCGCAACACGAGTCGGATCAGCCCCCATTTCCTTGGTCGACATGATGGCTGGTGTTAAAGAATTCCCGGAATTACACACCATCTCGGCATCATCCATCGCCAGGATTGGTGGAACAATATGCTTTTCAGTGAAGCCCAGCGCCACATTGGCACCGGTTTTAATGACCTGAGAACATCCTGTTAGAACTGTTGTTGTTATTGCAATGGTCGCCATACCTTGGCATATTTTTCGGACGCTCGACATTTTCCTGTCCTCTATAATTGTGATTATGTCCATTATTCTGCTAAACATATCAGAAGCATATAACGAATAAAAGAGTATTTACTCTAATTTAGACCAGACACTTTGCCATTAAATTGCCCAGCTGCAATTGACTGCAGTAGATAAAATCCCAAATTTTGGGCAAAAAAAAGTAGCATTGCGACGGTTCAGCACATGCTACTTATCAACTTGGCAAGCTGAGAAGAAAATAGGTTCTCGAGCTTAATTCTGTTATTTAGGTGAAAATCTGTCCTTCAGCACCGTTCCCAGCCGTCCTATGACTAGGGCCATCACAATCGCAACGATCAAAAACATCCACATTGGAAATTCCATCATGATCTCCTGTGTTCGCTGTTGGTGACTTAAATGTACCTGCTTATAAAAAAAGCAGCTGAAAAATTGTCAGACAATTCATTGTTTTTACAGAGAAATGTGATTTTTTGTCTGACAATTCAAGCAGGGTTAGCGGATAAATCTTTATTTTTAATCAATTTATTTAAAATTTCGGAATATCATTTGTCGGACAATTAAAGTATTTTTGTCAAAACTTTCAAAGACTTCCATTGTTTAAAAGGCAACTGGTCACACCAGATGAGCAACGGACGTGCTTTTGCATGCTGGAAATACACCACGATATAAGCTTGGTGATCAATCACGTGACTGATCAACACTCGCCGTGTGCCTTGCGCAGCTGCTGTCAGCGACCATTCACGTCCATCCAGATATTCAAACTGCTCAATGTGCGGTGTCTTACGATAAAACAACTGGTAGATGACCAATCCGATGACACCACAAACCAGCCAAATCGCCATAGGCAATAACTGATACAGCAGGAACATCAATACAGCAAAAATAAAAAGCTGAAACACCAGCGCACACTTGCTGCGTTTCAGCTTGAAACAACGATTATCCATGAACGTAAAATTTAAGCTTCTTGATAAAATCTTTTAATTCAGGGCGTGGGGGTTCTGACACTTCCATAAACCAGTCCAACAGGTCCGGATCTTCCTGTGCAACCAGCTCAGCAAACATCTGTTTTTCGAAGGGATCAGCATTGAGATAATAGTTTTTCACGTAGGGATCAAAATATACATCGATCTCTTTCAAGCCACGACGCGCGCGATAAATCACTTTGCGCTCTTCTAAGGTGATGTCATCAGTCATCGAATTTTCCCAACTCGTTACAAACCTGAGTAGTTTACCTTAAGCCATTGCTGAATTTCGAGGTATTTCATACAAATGACCAAAAGCATCAGCAGATTCTCCAGATTTGAACATTCAGCTCATTGTTTCCTCGTCTGCTCTATCTTAAGTTAAATAAAACATCACAATAAGGAAATTATAAGATGCATTCGAGCGCGATCCGTCCATTGGCCAGCATGCTGCCACGTCAGCTTTTCAATGATGAACATGAAGCCTTTCGGGAGATGGTCCGTAAATTCTATGAAAAGGAAGTGATTCCTCATACAGAAAAATATGAACAGCAACAGCATATCGATCGTGAGCTCTGGAATAAAGCCGGTGAACTTGGCCTTCTCTGTGCCACGATGCCTGAAGCTTATGGCGGTTCAGGGGTGGATCGTTTATACAGTATGATCCTGATCGAGGAACAGGCCTATGCAGGCGACTCTGCGACAGGATTTTCACTGCACTCCGATATCGTGGCCAATTATATTCTGAACTTTGGCAATGAAACACAAAAGCAGCAATGGCTCCCGAAAATGGCTACAGGTGAAGTGGTCACGGCAATTGCGATGACCGAACCTGGAACTGGCTCCGACCTGCAGGCAGTACGCACTAGTGCTGTATTAGAGGGTGATGAGTATGTGATTAATGGTTCCAAGATATTCATTACCAATGGCTATCTTTGTGATACGGCAATTGCGGTATGTAAGACGGGTCATAGTGAGAAAGGCTCTGCCAATCTTTCTTTGATTATGGTCGAAGCAGATCGTGCAGGATTTAGTAAAGGTAAACCCTTAAATAAAATCGGCATGAAAGGTCAGGATACCTGTGAACTGTTCTTTGACAATGTCCGTGTGCCTAAAGAAAACCTGCTAGGTCAGGAAGGCATGGGTTTTATGATGCTGATGAAAGAACTGGCTTGGGAGCGGTTAATTGTGGCCATCATATGTCAGGCAGGGGCAGAAGCGGCATTCGCACATACGGTAAAATACACCAAAGAACGTCAAGCCTTTGGCAAACCGATCAGCGCTTTTCAAAATACCCGTTTTAAACTGGCAGAACTGCGTACCGAAATTGAAATCTGCCGAGCTTATCTGGACCGTTGTATGCAACTACAGCTTATTCAAAAATTGGGAGTTGATGCCGCCGCAGCTGCTAAATACAAAATTTCTGAACTGTATAGCAAAGTGGTGGATGAATGCCTACAACTGCATGGCGGTTATGGCTATATGCTGGAATATCCGATTGCACGAGCGTACCTGGATAATCGCGCGAACCGCATTTATGCAGGAACCAATGAAATCATGAAGGAACTGATTTCCAGATCACTCTAATTTGAAATATGAAAAAGGAGTACATCAGGTACTCCTTTTATCTATGTCTATACTTAAGACACCAATCTTGGCTTGGCTGGCACAGCACTGGATTTCGATTTGAATTTCAATACTCCATCTTCAAAAGATGCCGTTTTAAGCTCTTTACGGTCTGCCAGATAATTATTGGATACTTTCCAAGGTGCATGCTTACCCTGTTTCGGCATCACATCTGCGGCACGGGCAATATAGCCTGAAGTTAAACTACCCATCACCGTATCTTCAAGTAATTCCGTAGCATCCCCTTCTGGAATCACTTCATCATAACCATGCTGATCCATATAATTGAGCAGACGGCAGATATATTCTGCGGCAATATCCACTTTCAAGGTCCAGGAAGCATTGATATAACCAATAATCAGCGCCATATTTGGCACATCACTGAGCATGACCCCTTGATACAGCATATGCTTCGACGTATCCAAAGGCTTGCCATCCATCGTGGCCTGAATACCACCCAGAATCTGAATATTTAAACCAGTAGCAGACACAATAATATCCGCATCCAGATATTTACCTGATTTCAGCTGAATCCCAGTTTCAGTAAATTTCTCGATATGATCTGTTTCTACAGATGCATGACCTTCACGCAGGATTTTGAATAAATCCCCATCTGGCACTACACATAGGCGCTGATCCCAAGGTTCATAATTCGGGGTAAAGTGTTTCATATCCACTTTCCCTTTCAACTGAAACTGTACAGATTTCAATAATAACGTTTTCAGTAGTTTTGGCTGTTTTTGTGCGAGTGCATAGATACCACGCTGCATGCCAATATTACGCGCACGGGTCAGCTTATAAGCCACATCTTCTGGCAATAATTTACGCATTTTTGAGTAAATCATGTCGATCGAAGGAACTGAGGCGATATAGGTGGGAGAGCGTTGTAACATGGTCACATGCCCTGCACCGCCTTTCACCATGGCTGGAACTAATGTTATTGCTGTCGCACCACTGCCAATAATCACTACTTTTTTTCCGCTATAGTCCAGATTTTCAGGCCAATGCTGCGGGTGAATAAATGTACCTTTGAATGCTTCCTGATGCGGGAATTCTGGCTGGAAGCCTTGATCATAATTGTAGTAACCCGTACAGCCAAGAACAAAGTTAGCGATCCAGGTCTGCTTTTTGCCCTGAGCGTTTTCAGCTACGACTGACCATTTACGTGTCGCTGAATCATAATTGGCACTAACGACGCGATGTTGAAAATGAATTTTTGAGCTCAAGTTAAATTCCTGAACCACTTCTGCAAGATAATTTTTAATTGCCGAGCCAGAAGCCAATACACTTTCTTTTTTCCAAGGCTTAAAGTTGAAGCCAAAAGTCGACATGTCCGAATCTGAACGGATACCAGGATATTTAAACAGGTCCCACGTACCGCCAAAGCTTTCGCGACGTTCAATAATTTCGAATGAGCGTTGAGGACTATGTTTAGAAAGATGCGCCGCCAGACCAATTCCAGAGATCCCCGCGCCTACAATTAAAATATCAACTTGCTTTTCCATATTCTTCTTTTACCTGAGCATTGTCATATATTTTATTAAATCACAAAATTGACAATACACAATGTCAAGTTTGAATAAAAGTGATTATTTTCTTATCTTTTCAGGACAAATTTCTAAACTGCCTGATAATGGGTAAATGCAAGACAATAAAAAAGGCCGGTTTATTCAACCGACCTTTTCGAACAACGTTTGCTGCTCTACACGAAATTAGTTAACTTCGCGATCTACTAGCTCAACGTAAGCCATCGGTGCAGCATCACCTGCACGGAAGCCCGCTTTAAGAACACGTAGATAACCGCCGTTACGCTCTTTGTAACGAGGGCCAAGAACGGTAAATAATTTACCAACAGTTGCAGCTGAACGAGTACGAGCAAACGCCAAACGACGGTTTGCTACTGTATCGACTTTAGCTAAAGTGATTAAAGGCTCAGCAACACGACGTAATTCTTTTGCTTTAGGCACAGTTGTTTTGATCAACTCGTGCTCGAACAAAGAGTTAGCCATGTTTTGGAACATCGCTTTACGATGACTGCTTGTACGGCCTAATTTCACACCACTATTACGATGACGCATGGTGATAGTCCTACTTAATTAACGGCTACGATAGGCGAAACGATCGTCCATACGGAGACTAGCTGGTGGCCAGTTCTCTAAACGCATGCCGAGTTGTAAGCCTTTGGAAGCCAGAACATCTTTGATCTCAGTAAGCGATTTTTTACCAAGGTTAGGAGTTTTAAGTAACTCAACCTCAGTACGCTGTACAAGATCACCAATGTAGTAAATGTTTTCTGCTTTCAAACAGTTAGCAGAACGAACAGTTAGCTCTAGATCATCTACTGGACGAAGCAAAATTGGATCAACTTCTTCACGAGGTTCTTGAGCCACAGGAGCTTGATCTTTCTGAAGATCAACAAAGATTGCAATTTGTTGTTGCAAGATTGTTGCCGCTTTGCGGATTGCTTCTTCAGGATCAACTGTACCGTTGGTTTCAAGATCAATGACCAGTTTATCAAGGTCAGTACGTTGTTCTACACGAGCGTTTTCCACTGTGTAAGACACACGTTTGATCGGGCTGTAAGATGCATCTAACTGTAAACGACCCACTGGGCGAGTCTCGCCTTCTGGGAAACGTGAGTCAGAAGTCTCATAGCCACGGCCTTGAGCCACTTTCAGGCGCATCTTAAGATTGCCTGATGCACTTAATGTGCCGATCAAGTGTTCAGGGTTAACCACTTCAACATTATGAGGTAAACGAAGGTCAGCCGCAGTTACGTCGCCTGGACCTTGTTTCTCTAATGTTAAATAAGCTTCATTTTGATCGAACAGCTTAATAGACAATCCTTTTAGGTTCAGCAAGAGCTCGACGATGTCCTGCTGCAAGCCTTCCAAAGTACTGTACTCGTGCTCAACACCTTCAATCTCAACTTCTACCACAGCAGCGCCAGGTAAAGAAGAAAGAAGGATGCGACGTAAAGCATTGCCCAGAGTATGACCAAAGCCACGCTCTAAGGGTTCTAGAATAACTTTTGCCGAGGTCCCGCTTGCCGCTTCGACCTTGATCGCTTGCGGAGTTAGAAACTCATTTGCAGTACGCGTCATATTGCTACCTCAAGGATTATTTAGAATACAATTCTACAATCAAGCTTTCGTTGATTTCAGCAGGTAAATCAGAACGATCCGGTGCAGCTTTGAACGTACCTTCTAGTTTAGAATGATCTACTTCCATCCAAGAAGGAATGCCACGTTGAGCAGCTAATTCAATTGCGTTTTTGATACGTAATTGTTGTTTAGCGCCTTCGTGAACTGCAATCACGTCACCAGCTTTAACTTGGATAGACGCGATGTTAACGCGGCGGCCATTTAAAGTGATTGAACGGTGAGATACTAACTGACGAGCTTCTGCACGTGTAGAACCAAAACCCATGCGATAAACAACGTTATCAAGACGGCTTTCGAGCAATTTCAACAGGTTTTCACCTGTTGCGCCTTTAACACGAGCAGCTTCTTTGTAGTAGTTACTAAATTGACGCTCTAAAACACCGTACATACGACGTACTTTTTGTTTTTCACGTAATTGTAGTGAGTACTCAGATTGTTTACCGCCACGAGCTCCACCATGTTGACCAGGAGCTTTAGCGTGTTTTTTAGTTTTGACGTCAAATGGTTTAACGCCAGATTTTAATTGCAGGTCTGTCCCTTCGCGGCGAGAGAGTTTGCATTTTGGACCAATATAACGAGCCATGAATGTTTCTCCTTACACGCGACGTTTTTTAGGTGGACGGCAACCGTTGTGAGGGATTGGAGTCACATCGGTAATGCTGTTAATTTTATAACCCACTGCACCTAATGCACGAACCGCAGACTCACGACCTGGACCAGGACCTTTCACAAGGACGTCCAAGTTTTTCAAACCGTAATCTAAAGCAGCTTTACCAGCAACTTCAGCAGCTACCTGAGCAGCAAACGGAGTTGATTTACGTGATCCACGGAAGCCTTGTCCACCTGAAGTGGCCCAAGCCAGTGCATTACCTTGACGATCGGTAATGGTCACAATGGTGTTATTAAAAGAAGCGTGAATGTGTGCAACACCTTCAGAGACGGTACGAGTGACCTTCTTGCGTGTGCGAGTATCTTTAGCCATCTTTTAGCTTCCAGAAATCTTATTTCTTAATTGGTTTGCGCGGACCTTTACGGGTACGTGCGTTAGTTTTGGTGCGTTGACCACGGACAGGCAAGCTGCGACGATGACGAAGACCGCGGTAGCAGCCTAAATCCATTAAACGTTTAATGTTCATGGAAATTTCGCGACGTAAATCACCTTCGGTCGGAACCTTGGCAATTTCTGCACGAATCGCATCAAGCTGAGCGTCATCTAATTCACGGATCTTAGTAGTAGTTGGGATACCCGCAGCAGCTAAGATTGACTTAGCAGTGTGGCGACCAATACCAAAGATGTACGTTAGAGAGATAACAGCATGCTTGTTATCCGGAATGTTTACACCGGCAATACGAGCCATTCAATTTTCTCCAAAAAGGCAGTTAAGATAATCAACCGCCCCACAAAAATCTTGAGGGGCGGATAATAACCCAATTCGCCTACTGAAATCAACAGGTCTTGATCAGATTAACCTTGACGCTGCTTATGACGAGGTTCTGCGCTACAAATTACGCGGATAACCCCATTACGACGGATAACTTTACAGCTACCACAAATTTTCTTTACAGAAGCTTGTACTTTCATGATGAAACCTCTAAGTGCGCTTATCCCTTAGGATGAGCAGTCGTTTTTCTCATTAACGTTTGATTGTCATACTGGTGCGAGGTGAGATGTGCTTGAAGCTGAGCCATAAAGTCCATCACCACCACTACCACGATCAGCAACGATGTTCCGCCCAAGCTAAATGGAATACCAAAAGAGCTTTGCAGAATCATCGGCATTAAACAGATGACAGTGATGTATATCGCGCCAATAAAGGTCAAACGATTGAGAATATGATCTAAGTAACGAGCAGTTTGCTCACCTGGACGAATACCAGGCACGTAAGCTCCGCTGCGTTTCAAGTTCTCTGACACTTCTTTAGGACTAAATACCAGTGCTGTATAGAAGTAACAGAAAAAGATAATTAACGCACCAAAGAGCACCAAATACAACGGCTGACCAGGCGATAACACCAATGCCAAGTCTTGTAGACTACGCTTGATAATTCCTGCACTTGGATCCGAACTACCAACCCACTGACCTAAGCTCGCTGGGAACAAAAGTAAAGAGCTGGCAAAAATTGCCGGAATTACACCCGCCATATTAATTTTTAATGGCAAGTGCGTTTGCTGTGCAGTAAATACACGACGTCCCTGCTGCTTTTGAGCATAGTTCACCGGAATACGACGTTGCGCCTTCTCGATAAACACAATCGCTGCAAGTACAGCAATCGATAACAGACCAAAAATTGCTAATCCAATTAGACTAGACTGGCCATTATCAACTGAAGTTAGAGACTGCATAACTAAAGTCGGCAATCCTGCAACGATACCTGCGAAGATGATCATGGAAATACCATTGCCCACCCCACGCTCGGTAATCTGTTCACCCAGCCACATCAAGAACATGGTCCCCGCAACCAAAGAGGTTACCGCAGGAACATAAAAAGCCAGACCAGAGGTCAGGGTAATTCCCTGGCTGATCAGGCCAGCACACATACCAATTGCTTGCACAAGTGCAAGGAACAGCGTGCCTTGTCGTGTGTATTGGTTAATCTTACGTTTGCCCTGCTCGCCTTCTTTTTTCAAAGCTTCGAGCGATGGAACCACTGTAGACATTAACTGCACAATAATCGATGCAGAGATGTATGGCATGATCCCTAAAGCAAGAATCGACATTCGCTCTAATGCACCACCCGAAAACATGTTAAACAAACCAAGGATGGTACCTTGGTTTGCATTAAACAGATTTTCTAGCGCGGCATTATTAATCCCTGGTACTGGAATATGCGCTCCTAGTCGAAACACCAACAACGCACCAATGAGAAACATCATTCGACGAATAATTTCACGGTATTTCACATGAAATGGTTGGCCTTTCATCATGTTGACATGACCTGAAGAACTAGGAGTCATAGACACTGGGGATTACTCCTCGACTTTACCGCCAGCAGCTTCAACAGCAGCTTTAGCGCCTTTAGTCAATGCAACACCTTGTACAGTGAATGCACGAGTAATTTCACCAGAAAGTACGATACGAGCACGAGTCATGTCTTTACGTACAACGTTCGCAGCTTTTAAAGTTTCAAGAGACACGATGTCGCCTTCAACTTTAGTAAGCTCAGATAAACGTACTTCAGCAGTTTTCAAAGCCAATTGGCTAGTGAAACCGAATTTAGGCAAACGACGATAAAGTGCAGTTTGACCACCTTCGAAACCTGGACGAGTACCACCGCTCTTACGTGAGTTTTGACCTTTGATACCACGACCACCAGTCTTACCAACGCCAGAACCGATACCACGACCTAGACGAAGGTTGTCACGCTTAGCACCTTCTGCAGGTGCAATTGTATTTAAACGCAGAGTCATGGCTTATTCCTCTACACTAACCATATAGTAGACTTGGTTGATCATACCACGGTTAGAAGGCGTATCTTGCACTTCTACAGTATGACCAATACGACGCAGACCTAAACCTTTCAGGCTCAGCTTGTGATTTTTCAAGCGGTGCGATGCAGATTTAGTCTGGGTAACTTTAATCGTTTTCATGATTGATTACCCTTGAATTTGTTCTACTGTTAAACCACGTTTCGCAGCAACTTTCTCAGGAGAAGTCATATCACGCAAACCGTTAAAAGTTGCGTTTACTACGTTAGCAGCGTTTGTAGAGCCATAACATTTAGTTAATACATTACGTACGCCAACAGCTTCTAAAACTGCACGCATCGCACCACCAGCAATTACACCAGTACCTTCAGAAGCAGGTTGCATGTAAACGCGGCTTGCACCGTGACGAGCATTGATAGGGTGCTGAACAGTACCATCAACAAGGTCAACAGTAATCATGTTACGACGAGCAGCTTCAAGTGCTTTAGAAATAGCAGCTGGAACTTCACGCGCTTTACCACGACCAAAACCTACGCGACCATTACCATCACCCACAACAGTTAATGCTGTGAAAGAGAAGATACGACCACCCTTAACAACTTTGGCTACACGATCAACGGCAACCAGCTTTTCAACAAGACCTTCGTTTTGTTCAACTTTAGCCATGATTAGAACTCCAAGCCGTTTTCACGGGCAGCATCAGCCAAGGCTTTGATACGACCATGATATTTGAAACCAGAACGGTCAAATGCAACTTTAGTAACACCAGCTGCTTTAGCGCGTTCTGCGATTAAAGCACCTACTTTTTGAGCTGCTTCAACGTTACCAGTAGTACCCGCACGTAAAGTAGCGTCTAGAGTAGAAGCTTGCGCTAATACTTTGCCACCATCTGCTGAGATAACTTGAGCATAGATGTGACGCGGAGTGCGGTTTACACACAAACGAGTCGCACCCAATGCACGGATGTGCAAGCGTGTGCTTTTCGCACGACGCAAACGGGATTGTTTCTTTTCGTTCATAAGAACCTCGCGCCTTATTTCTTCTTAGCTTCTTTACGAAGTACAACTTCGTCAGAATAACGAACACCTTTACCTTTATAAGGCTCTGGTGGACGGTAACCACGGATATCTGCAGCGACTTGACCTAGAACTGCTTTATCAGCAGATTTAAGTACGATTTCAGTTGCAGTTGGAGTTTCAGCAGTTACACCTTCAGGAAGCGTATAGTCGATCGGGTGAGAGAAACCAAGGTTAAGGTTAACAACGTTACCTTTAACCGCAGCTTTATAACCAACACCGATAAGTTGTAACTTACGTTCGAAACCTTCGCTTACACCTTTTACAAGGTTGTTAAGCACAGCGCGAGCAGTACCAGCTTGCATCCAAGCGTCTTTAGATTCAGCTTTAGGAGCAATAACTAGAGTACCGTCTTCCTGTTTTAGCTCGACCAGCGCATGCAGGTTGAAAGACAATGTACCTTTGCTGCCTTTCACTTCGACCTGCCGGCCGTTCTGAGTAACTGTTACACCGTTAGGTACAGTTACTGGGGCTTTAGCCACACGAGACATGAGGAATCACCTATTAAGAAACAAAAGCAATAACTTCACCACCAACGCCTGCAGCACGTGCAGCGCGATCAGTCATGATGCCTTTGCTTGTAGAAACAATTGCAATACCTAAACCTTGCTTAACGCTTGGAAGTGCATCTTTACCGCGATACTGACGTAGACCTGGACGGCTTACGCGTTTCACAGTTTCGATAACTGGCTTGCCTTCAAAATATTTTAAAGTCAAAGTAAGAGTTGCTTTGCCTTCAACTTCAGCAACTTCTACGTTTGAAATATAACCTTCTTGTTGAAGTACGTTAGCAATCGCAACTTTCAACTTAGAATTAGGCATAGAAACAGTTTGTTTCTTTGCCATTTGTGCGTTACGAACACGTGTTAGCATGTCGGCAACGGTATCTTGCATACTCATTTATAGTGCTCCTTACCAGCTTGCCTTAACAACGCCAGGTACATCACCTTGCATTACTTTATCGCGTACCATGTTACGGCTTAAGCCGAACTTACGGAAGTAACCATGAGGACGACCAGTTAAACCACAACGGTTACGTAGACGTACTGGAGATGCATTACGTGGTAATGCTTGTAATTTCATCATCGCATCGAAACGTTCTTCATCTGAAGCATTTACGTTTGCAATGATTGCTTTTAATTCAGCACGTTTTGCAGCGTATTTAGCAACAGTAGCTTCGCGTTTCAATTCGCGATTAATCATACTTTTCTTAGCCATTTCGACCTCTTATTTGAACGGGAAGCCGAATGCACGCATTAGCGCACGGCCTTCGTCATCGGTGCGAGCAGTCGTAGTGATGGTAATGTCCATACCACGAATACGGTCAATCTTGTCAAAATCGATCTCAGGGAACATGATCTGTTCTTTAAGACCCATTGAGTAGTTACCACGACCATCAAATGATTTCGCAGAGAAACCACGGAAGTCACGGATACGAGGAATCGCAATCGAGATCAGACGGTCTAAGAATTCGTACATACGTTCGCCGCGTAAAGTAACTTTACAACCAATCGGCCAACCATCACGGATTTTGAAACCAGCGATAGATTTACGAGCTAACGTAAGAACTGGTTTTTGACCAGCGATAGCTTGCATATCAGAAAGAGCACCATCAAGGAGTTTCTTGTCAGCAGAAGCTGCACCAACACCCATGTTGATAGTGATTTTAGTGATGCGAGGGATCTCCATCACATTCTTAATTCCCAATTGTTCTTTTAATTGAGCTTTAAGTTCGTCGTTGTAACGTGCTTTAAGTCTGGCCATTGCCTTTTTCAACCTATTACTTCGCTACCGCCACTGATTCACCATTAGATTTGAATACGCGAGTTTTCACGCCGTCAATCGTTTGGTAACCAACACGGTCAGCCTTTTGGGTTGTAGCATTAAAAATTGCCACGTTTGAAATGTGAAGCGAAGCTTCTTGAGTTACGATGCCGCCTTCAGCGCCAGTAACACGGTTCGGCTTTTGATGCTTCTTCACCAAGTTAAGGCCTTCAACCTTAACGCGGTCATTAGAAACAGACAGAACAGTACCCTGTTTGCCTTTTTCTTTACCTGCGATCACAATTACTTGATCGCCTTTTTTAATCTTAGCCATGATCGCCTCTTATAGAACTTCAGGAGCCAATGAAATAATTTTCATGAACTGTTCAGTACGAAGTTCACGAGTCACTGGTCCGAAAATACGAGTTGCAATCGGCGCTTTGTTGTTGTTCAAAATAACAGCAGCGTTATCGTCGAAACGAATCACTGAACCGTCTGGACGACGGATACCGAATTTTGTACGTACAACTACTGCATTCATCACGTCACCTTTTTTAACACGTGCGCGTGGAATTGCTTCTTTTACAGTAACTTTAATAATGTCGCCAACAGAAGCATAACGACGATGTGAACCACCAAGTACTTTAATACATTGTACGCGGCGAGCACCACTGTTGTCTGCTACGTCGAGCATAGTTTCGGTCTGAATCATTGCCCTACTCCAAAACCGAGCATCACCGGTCACAATTTCGAAAGGCTCAAAGAGTACTCGAAATTGACCGATGATGCAACAAGAACGTTAATTACTCAGCAGCTGCTTCAACAACTTCAACTAAAGTCCATGACTTAGTTTTAGACATTGGGCGGCTTTCTTTAATGGTTACAACGTCGCCAACTTTAGCTGTGTTGTTCTCATCATGAGCATGTAATTTTGTTGAACGGCGGATTGATTTGCCATACAACGGGTGTTGAACACGGCGTTCGATAAGAACAACGATAGATTTTTCCATCTTGTCGCTTACTACTTTGCCTGTTAACGTGCGGACTGTATTTTCACTCATTGTCCGTTCCCCTGTTTTTCGGTAAGGAGGGTCTTGATACGAGCAATAGTCTTGCGAGTCAATTGCACTTCGTGCGATTTACCCAATTGACCAGTTGCTTTCGCCATACGAAGACGGAATTGGTTTAGCTGTTGCTCATCAAGCAAAGCTGTCAACTCTTCTACCGACTTTTCACGTAGATCTTTAGTTTTCATTACATTACCGTCCGAGTCACGATAGTGGTTTTAAACGGAAGTTTAGCAGCAGCAAGCGTGAACGCTTCGCGAGCTAGGTCTTCGTTAACACCATCAATTTCGTACAAGACTTTACCTGGTTTGATTTGGCAAACCCAGTATTCCACAGAACCTTTACCTTTACCCATACGCACTTCAAGTGGTTTAGAAGTAATTGGCTTGTCCGGGAATACACGGATAAAGATTTTACCACCACGTTTAATACGACGGCTAATTGTACGACGCGCTGCTTCAATTTGACGTGCAGTCATTTGACCACGTTCGATTGATTTAAGTGCGATAGTACCAAAAGATACTGAGCTACCGCGGTGAGCTAGACCAGTGTTACGGCCTTTTTGCACCTTACGGAATTTAGTACGTTTAGGTTGCAACATGGATTATTCTCCTTTTTCAGCAGAACGATCATTGCGACGACCACGACGCTCTTGACCTTCACCACGACCGCGACCGCGTTTAGCTGGACGTTCTTCAGCTGGAGCTGGGTTCATGACTTGTTTCATGCCACCCAAGATCTCGCCACGGAAGATCCAAACTTTAACACCAATCGTACCGTAAGTAGTCTCAGCACGCATAGTCGCGTAGTCGATATCTGCACGAAGAGTATGTAGAGGTACACGACCTTCACGATACCATTCAGTACGAGCAATCTCAGCACCACCTAAACGGCCTGAAACTTCTACTTTGATACCTTTCGCACCAGCACGCATAGTGTTTTGAACCGCACGCTTCATAGCACGACGGAACATTACACGTTTTTCCAATTGAGAAGCGATAGCTTCAGCAACTAGACGCGCGTCTAAGTCTGGACGATCAATTTCGTTGATACTTACTTGCGCAGGAACACCCATAATAGATGTTAATTCGCGTTGTAATTTCTCAATGTCTTCGCCTTTTTTACCGATTACGATACCAGGACGAGCAGTGCTAATAGTTACTTTAG
The DNA here is from genome assembly GCF_011174875.1 of Acinetobacter sp. GFQ9D191M. Classification (NCBI taxonomy): domain Bacteria; kingdom Pseudomonadati; phylum Pseudomonadota; class Gammaproteobacteria; order Moraxellales; family Moraxellaceae; genus Acinetobacter; species Acinetobacter sp. GFQ9D191M. Next base: position 17,215 of record NZ_JAALGV010000028.1, on the reverse strand, counting down.
CAGCGCCTGTTGGGCGTTCGATAAGAATATTGCTGATCATTGCATTCTTAAGTTTTTTAGTTAAAAACTCACGAACTTGCAAATCTTTAAGCAAGTATTCAGCGTATTGTTTCGGACTCGCATACCAGTTAGCGTTATGACGTTTCACAACACCTAGGCGGATACCGATTGGATGAACCTTCTGACCCATATCAAACCCCTACCTTAACGGTGATGTGACAAGTACGCTTAGTAATACGATCTGCACGGCCTTTAGCACGTGGCATAATACGTTTCAGGCTCATGCCTTCATCAACGTAGATCGTAGAAACTTTAAGGTCGTCTACATCTAAACTGTTATTATGTTCAGCGTTTGCAATTGCAGATTCCAACGCTTTCTTAACCAATACTGCAGCTTTTTTGTTGCTGAAGTTTAAGATGTTAAGAGCGTGCGCAACAGATTTGCCGCGGATAAGATCTGCAACCAAACGAGCTTTTTGTGCCGAGATAGCGGCACCGCGTAATTTAGCAGTTACTTCCATCATAGCACCTATTAACGTTTAGATTTCTTGTCAACACCGTGACCACGGTAGGTACGAGTCGGTGCAAATTCACCAAGCTTGTGTCCAACCATATGTTCAGAGATGATCACTGGAACATGGTTACGGCCATTGTGTACAGAAATTGTTAAACCAACAAAATCCGGGAGGATCATCGAACGACGCGACCAAGTTTTGATCGGCTTACGGTTATTAGCCGCGATAGCCGCTTCAACCTTAGCGAACAAGTGCGCATCGACGAATGGGCCTTTTTTCAGAGAACGAGGCATTGTCAGATTCCTTTACTTGTTACTTAACGCGACGGTCGCGAATAATCATCTTAGTCGTACGCTTGTTGGTACGTGTTTTGTACCCTTTAGCTTTTTGACCCCATGGGCTTACAGGTTGAATACCTTTGTTACGCCCTTCACCACCACCGTGTGGGTGATCAACTGGGTTCATCGCCATACCACGAACGGTAGGACGAACACCACGCCAGCGTGATGCACCAGCTTTACCTAGTGAGCGAAGGTTGCTTTCTGAGTTAGATACTTCACCTAACACAGCGCGGCATTCAACATGAATTTTACGCATCTCGCCTGAACGAAGACGAACGATAGCGTAGGAACCGTCACGACCCAACAACTGAACAGAAGTACCAGCTGAACGAGCTAACTGCGCGCCTTTACCGATTTTAAGTTCGATGTTGTGAAGAGTAGAACCGATAGGCATGTTGCGAAGTGGCAAGCAGTTACCTGGACGGATTGGAGCATCGTTACCAGATTGAACTGAATCACCAGCGCGTAAACCTTTAGGCGCGATGATGTAGCGACGTTCACCGTCAGCATACTTCAACAACGCAATGTGCGCAGTACGGTTTGGATCGTATTCAATACGCTCAACTACAGCTGGGATGCCGTCTTTGTTACGTTTGAAGTCGATTAAACGGTAGTGTTGTTTGTGACCGCCACCAACGTGACGAGTCGTAATGTGACCGTTGTTATTACGGCCGCCAGTACGTTTTTTAGCTTCAACTAGTGGAGCATAAGGCGCGCCTTTGTGAAGGTGATCATGAACCACTTTCTCTACAAAGCGACGTCCTGGAGACGTTGGCTTACATTTTTGAATAGGCATAGTTTTCGTCCTTATTCCGCTGCGCTTTCAGCGGCATCGCCCAAGTCAGCCATTTCAACATCTTGGCCAGCTTTCAGGGTGACGTATGCTTTTTTAACATCAGAACGACGTCCTAATGTTTTACCAAAGCGTTTAGTTTTACCTTTAGTGATCGTAGTGTTAACTTTAACAACTTCTACACCAAACAATTGTTCCACTGCTTTTTTGATTTCAAGCTTGTTTGCATCAAGTGCAACTTTGAATACTTGAACACCAGCAGTTTCACCTAAAACTTGTGCTTTTTCTGAGAAAACAGGTCCTTGCAGGACTTGATATAAACGTTCGTTGTTCATCCGAGTTCTACCTCAATTTTCTTAGCAGCAGCTACAGACATAACAACTTTATCGAACGCGATCAAGCTAACAGGATCGATTGCAGTCGCATCAACCACATCAACGTGTGGAAGGTTACGAGCAGCTAGATACAAGTTCTCATCAACAGCATCAGTAACGATCAATGCACGAGTAGCATTCAAGTCGTTAAGTTTTGCAAGCAATTCTTTAGTTTTTGGAGCTGCAACAGCAAACTCTTCAACTAGAACTAAGCGATCTTGACGAACAAGTTCAGCCAGGATGCATTGCATAGCACCGCGGTACATTTTACGGTTTACTTTTTGAGACCAGTCTTGTGGACGAGCAGCAAAAGTTTTACCACCGCCAACCCAGATTGGGCTACGAATAGAACCAGCACGAGCGCGGCCAGTACCTTTTTGACGGAATGGTTTTTTACCACCGCCAGAAACGTCTGCACGTGATTTCTGAGCTTTAGAACCTTGACGACCACCAGCTAAGTAAGCTGTAACAACTTGGTGTACAAGAGCTTCATTAAATTCACGACCGAACGCAACTTCTGATAATTCAACAGCAGAGCCGGAAACAGTATTTAAATTCACGTTATTTCCCCTCAGGCCTTGATCGTAGGACGAACAGTTACGTCGCCACCAGTAGCGCCAGGAATCGCACCTTTAACTACTAGAACTGAACGTTCTGCGTCGATAGATACAATTTCAAGACCCTGTACAGTTACGCGTTCAGCACCTAAATGGCCAGCCATTTTTTTGCCTTTGAACACGCGACCAGGAGTCTGGTTTTGACCTGTAGAACCTAGAACACGGTGAGAAACAGAGTTACCGTGAGTAGCGTCTTGAGTACGGAAGTTCCAACGCTTAACACCACCCTGGAAACCTTTACCTTTAGACTGACCAGTTACGTCAACAATTTGACCCACTGTGAACAGATCTACACCGATAGTAGCGCCAACTTCACGACCTTCAAGCTCAGCTTCTGAAACGCGGAATTCTTGAACCAGACGACCAGCAGCAACACCAGCTTTCGCGAAGTGACCTTTCTGAGCGTTAGTTACGCGAGATTCGCGACGTTCACCAGTAGTGATTTGAATCGCTTGATAACCATCAGTTTCAAGCGTTTTGATTTGAGTGATGCGGTTAGGATCAACCTCAATCACTGTAACAGGCACAGAAACACCAGCATCTGTAAAGATACGTGTCATACCGCACTTGCGACCGACTAAACCAATAGCCATGTGCATAAACCTCTAAAAAAGCGGCCTAATTAACTTAGAGCGTTAATTAACCCGAAAGCCTTAACCCAATGCGATCTGAACATCAACACCAGCTGCAAGATCTAACTTCATCAATGCATCTACAGTTTTGTCTGTAGGCTGAACGATGTCGATCAAACGTTTGTAAGTGCGGATCTCGTATTGGTCACGCGCATCTTTGTTAACGTGTGGTGATGTTAAAACGTTAAAACGTTCAATGCGTGTAGGCATTGGAATTGGACCACAAACTTGTGCGCCAGTACGTTTTGCTGTTTCTACGATTTCTTGAGCTGATTGATCAATAAGACGGTGATCAAAAGACTTAAGACGGATACGAATTCTCTGGTTAGACATACCAGTTAACTCCAAGCCAAATATATAAAGAATCACTCTTGACGCATCTCACCCCACTATTTTAAGGCAAGTGTCAAGAGCAGTGAAATATCACTAAGGTCGTGATCGATGCCACGACTGTAACGATAGTTAACTACTTTCTTCGCAGTTAACCCCCTTCCTCTCGAAGGGTCGCTTATTATAGCCATTGTTTATTGCATAAGCAAATCCCTTTTACGGTTTTTCTTGCTGTATTTCAATTTATTCGGGAAATCAATTGTTTATTTTTTACTCACTAGGCTGTTTTTTCCAAAACATACTGAATAGCTTGATTTAGTATTTGATTTCCTTGGATAAAATTATTTTTGGTTGTTCTTTTCAGTTGTTGTATGTCCTGTACATATTTTCCAGAAAATTGTGAAATTTCTTCTTCATTTTCCAAAAACAGCTTTAAAGTTTCCGGGGTGATTTCCGGATGAAACTGGAAACCCAAAACATTCTTGCCGAGTTGATACATCTGATTACGACAGGCTTCATTTTCTGCCAGATGAATCGCTCCTTTAGGCAGTTCAAAGGTTTCACTGTGCCATTGCATGATTTCGAACTGTTCAGGCAAGACAAAACAATCCTCGGGTACATGCGCGACTTTTCGTACCGTGGTCCAGCCTAGCTCCTGCTCCTGGTTACGGCTGACGGCCGCACCCAAGGCATTGGCAATCAACTGCCCGCCTAAACATAGGCCAATCGCCGGTTTGCCTTGAGAAAGATAACGGCGTAACCAGCGTTTTTCGATCTTGAGCCATGGATAATTTGCTTCATCATTGACGCTCATAGTGCCTCCCATGATGATCAGTAAATCAACTTCATCGACTGATGGCAAAGCTTCAATATCTAGTGGACGATCGACGGGTAAAGCAAAGAATTCAGTCGCAGTAATTTGCGCCTGATGCTGCTTTAAAAAATCAATACAACTACCAAAACCCTCGCCAGCAATATGCTGAAAATAATGTACTTTTAACTGCGACTTCATGCGCCTAAACCTTTTGTTGTAGCTCTCTGATTTTAGGTTTTGCAAAAATGAAGCCAACTTTTTAGCAATGTCAATTTTTTCAACATTTCACAACATAACTGGCAGCAATAATGAGATTCTCTTAAGCTAAAGCAATATTTGATTACATTTAAGAGCATTCACGTGAAAAAAAATCCTCAAACAGCGCTGATTCATGCACCACGAAAGGCCCCGCAATATATTTCCAGTATTCAACCTCCCCTGTTTCGTGCATCCACCATCATCTTTAACAATACTGATGCCCTATTTAATCACCACTGGACTGATGACTATGACTATAGCTATGGCACGCATGGTACACCGACGACATTTACCTTAGGCGATAGCATTGCCCAGATCGAAGGCGGTCAATATTGCTTGCTGGCACCGAGTGGTTTATCCGCGATTAATCTCGTGAATTCTTGTTTTTTAAGCCAAGGCGATGAAGTGTGGGTTGCAGATAATATCTATGGTCCAAACATGGAACATTTACGTAATCTGGAAACCCGCTATGGTATTCAGGTCAAAGTCTATAATGCGATAGACACGGATACTTTTCAGCCCTCGGAAAAAGCCAAACTGCTTTGGCTGGAAGCGGCGGGTTCCGTGACTTTAGAATTTCCCGATTTGAGTCGCTTGGTCAAGAAGGCTCAAGCCAACAATATCCTCACTGCGCTGGACAATACTTGGGGCGCAGGTCTCGCCTTTAATGCATTTGATTTTGGTGAGGATCATTTAAGTGTCGATATGACCGTGCATGCCCTGACTAAATATCCAAGTGGTGGCGGTGATATCCTGATGGGTTCAGTGGTTACGCGCAATAAAGAACTGCACCACAAGTTGTTCCGTGCGCATGCCATTCAGGGTATTTCAGTATCAGGTGATGATGTCGCTCAGGTACAACGAAGTCTGGCATCGATGCAACTCCGATATGAACATCAATCACAAAGCTGCTTAACCTTATTAGACTGGCTCAAACAGCAACCAGAATTTGTTCAGGTCTTACATCCGGCTGATACTGACAATGCTGGCCATGAAAACTGGAAAGAAATTTGCAAGCAAGGACATAGTGCCGGACTGGTCAGCGTGATTTTTGACAATAACTACAAGTTGCAAGATATTCGAAATTTCTGTGACAGCTTAAAACTGTTTAAGCTTGGATTTAGCTGGGGTGGCCCTGTGAGTCTGGTCATGCTATATAACTTAAAAGAAATGCGTGTGCTTGAACATTCACATTTGAAAGAGGGTTTTCTGGTTCGTTTCTGTATTGGTCTGGAACATCCGGAAGATCTGATTGAAGATATTCAGCACGCACTACAAAACATGAAAAAACTTAAAAATGAATAAATAACAACAGGAAAATTTATGGGTACACCAATCATTATTGCAAAAAAAACCAGTGATACTACGCAAGATATTGTACTGCACTCACAGCTTGCCAACCGTCACAGACTGATTGCCGGCGCGACCGGAACCGGCAAAACGGTAACCTTGAAAGTTTTGGCAGAAAACTTTTCTCGCATTGGTGTACCCGTGTTCCTTGCCGATGCCAAAGGCGATGTTTCCAGCCTGGCCAAGCCAGGCGAAAGTAATCCTAAGTTTGATGAACGTATTAAAAGTCTGAATATTGATTCGATTCCTTTTGAAGCTTCGCCGGTCGTATTCTGGGATCTGTTTGGTGAACAAGGCCATCCGGTCCGTACTACGATTTCTGAAATTGGACCACTTCTGCTTGCCCGTATCCTAAACCTGAATGACACGCAAGAAGGTGTTCTCTCGGCAGTCTTCCGGATTGCCGACGATCAGGGCCTACTACTGATCGACCTTAAAGACCTGAAGGCCATGCTGAGTTATGTCAGTGAACATGCTGCAGACTTTAAAGCGGAATATGGCAATCTCTCCCCCGCCAGCCTCGGTGCGATTCAGCGCAACCTGCTTGCACTAGCAGATCAGGGCGGGGATAAATTTTTTGGTGAGCCAGCACTAAACCTGATGGATTTCCTGCAAACGGATAGCCAAGGCCGCGGCAATATCAATTTGCTGGCTGCCGACAAGCTGATGAACACACCGAAGTTGTACGCCACTTTCCTATTATGGGTGCTGTCAGAGTTATTTGAACAGTTACCGGAAGTGGGTGATCTGGACAAACCGAAACTGATGTTCTTCTTTGATGAAGCGCATTTACTCTTTGACAAGGCCAGCCCTGCCCTACAGGAAAAGATTGAACAGGTGGTACGCTTGATCCGCTCCAAAGGTGTCGGGATTTACTTTGTCACCCAGAATCCACTGGATTTACCAGAAAGCGTCCTCAGTCAACTCGGCAACCGGGTTCAGCATGCCTTACGCGCTTTTACTCCTAAAGATCAGAAGGCAGTCAAAACGGCGGCGGATACCTTCCGTGCCAATCCAGAATTTAAAGTACAGGAAGCGATTACTGAACTTGCTGTAGGTGAAGCGCTGATTAGCTGTCTGGATGAAAAAGGGACTCCACAGATTGTTGAACGTGGCTGGATCATGCCACCACATTCTTCTTTTAGCCCGATTACACCAGAAGAACGTAAAGCACTGATGCAGCAAAGCATTGTCGCTGGTATTTATGAGCAGGAAGTTGACCGTGACAGTGCGCATGAGATGCTGCAGCAAAAAGTACTGGAACTTCAGCAGCAGGCTCAAGCTGCGGAACTTGCCAAGCAACAGGCCAAAGAACAGGAAGCTCTGGCTAAACAGCAAGCCAAGGAACAGGAACGTTTGGCACGTGAACAGCAAAAAGAAGCTGAGCGTGCAGCCAAGCAACGTGAAAAACTTACTCAGGATATTGTGGGTACCTTTGCCAAAAGTGCAGCACGTAGTCTTGGTGGTAGTACCGGACAGAAAATTGTGCGTGGTCTATTAGGTTCCCTCTTCGGGCGCAAATAACCTTCCTTTCTCCGATCGAAAACATCATTTTTATGGGATATTTTTATATCCCATAATTTTTTTATGGTTTTATGCTTTTACTATATTGTAAAAGCATTTTATAAGATGTATTCTAAATACATCTTATAAATAACAGCCATGAGAGATCAGCTATGACTCCACAGCAAATTGACCTTGTAAAAGCCACTGTTCCTGTACTTCGTGAAAATGGGGTTGCCCTGACCGGTTATTTCTATAACCGCATGCTAGGCAATAATCCTGATTTGAAAGAAACCTTTAACATGGGACATCAACGCAGTGGAGCTCAAGCACAAGCCTTGGCAGGTGCGGTTCTGGCTTATGCTGAAAATATCGAAGATCCATCTGTGCTGTTACCCGTGGTTGAGCTGATCGCACATAAACACGTGAGCTTAAACATTAAGGCACCGGATTACGGTATTGTTGGGGAAAACCTGTTGCATTCGATCAGTGAAGTGCTGAACATTTCGATGGATGATCCATTGATTGATGCTTGGGCTGCAGCGTACGGTCAACTGGCGGATCTGTTCATTGCAACTGAAAAAGCGATTTACGACCAGCATGAACAGACTAAAGGCAGCTGGTTAGGCTGGCGCAACTTCAAGATTGCCAAGAAAGTCGTGGAAAGTGACGAAATCACTTCTTTCTACCTGGCTCCAGTCGACGGCGGTCCATTACCAAAATATGAAGCCGGCCAATACATTTCAGTACGTGTATTTGTACCTGAGCTGAACCTGAGACAGCCACGCCAATACACCCTGTCAACTTGCCCACAAGCGGATTACCTGCGTATCTCGGTGAAACGTGAAGACCAGAAAGGCGACATGGTTCCAGGCTGGGTATCGAATACTTTACATAGCCTTCCAGAAGGTTCAGAAATTGAAGTCTCTGCACCAACAGGTAACTTCTACCTGATCGATCCGAACAAACGTAATGTGTTTATCAGTGGCGGTGTAGGCCTGACTCCAATGGTGGCCATGCTAAACCAGCTGGTGACTCTGGACATGCCACAACCTGTGACTTTCATCCATGCCTGCCGTAGCAAACAGGTTCATGCGATGAAACAGCATATTCATGACCTGAAAGCCAAATATCCACGTTTAAGCACAATGACTGCTTATGAATTCCCGCACCCAAGCGATAAACTGGGCGAGGATTATGATGTTGCCGGTCGACTGGACTTAAGCACTGTAGATAGCGCATTATTACCAGCCAATGCAGACTACTATCTCTGTGGCCCAATGCCATTTATGGCTGAACAGCAAAAGGCGCTTGTCGCTCGCGGAATTCCTGCTGAGAACATTCATAGCGAAGCCTTTGGCACAGGTGGTGTACGCCACTAACTGCTTCTTCAGCTTAAAATAAAAACAGAGGGTTAGCCTGGTATGCTAGACTAACCCTAATTTTTTTCATCAAAAACATCAGTATTATCATGCAACTGAATAAATTTACTGACTATGCGCTGCGCATACTGATGTATGTTGCACAACCCCGCGATCTGCCTTATACGATTGCCGAGCTGGCGGAGCACTTACAGATTTCACAGAACCATGCCATGAAAATCGTCTACTTTATGGCAAAACAGGACTGGCTGATTACTTCTCGTGGTAAAGGGGGTGGAATCCGTCTTAATCCGGCTGCCCTGAAAGTTCAGCTAGGACAGATTGTGCGTATTCTGCAACGTGATAACCAGATTGTAGAATGTAATGATCCACCTTGTATATTACGTACCAATTGCGGATTAAAAGGCATTCTGGATCAGGCTGTGGAGCAGTTCTATACCAGTCTGGATCAATATATTCTGGGTGATGTCGTTGAACCGACCAAGGAACATTTTAGTATCCAGTCACCAATTAGCCTGATCAATCTCTAATACCCTTATTCTATTGGGCAATTCTAAAGTTCGCTTGCCCGCCCGACTTCCTTTATAATAGCTTCTTGTATAATTAGTCATTGAAGTTGAGCCATGCATCACAGCAGAGGAAAGTCGAAAAACAGTAAGGCATCAAATGCCCCAAAGCAAAAGATCAGCTATGAAAAAAAGGTCGATCCAGCCATTACTGAATATTCGGTACAAGCCCTCAACTGGTTACGCAAAGCTGAGTTCCTGATGAGTGCACCCAAGCTCAGCTTGTGTGTAGAAGATACCGGTTATGAGGTGGCTTTTGCTGGCCGTTCCAATGCGGGTAAATCCAGTGCCATCAATGCCCTGACCAATCAGAAACAGTTGGCTCGTGCGTCCAAAAAACCAGGCCGTACCCAAATGATCAACTTCTTTAGCCTTGGCAATCCGGATCAGCGTCTGGTCGATTTACCAGGTTATGGCTATGCAGCGGTCCCAGAAGCCATGAAAATTGTTTGGCAGAAAGAACTGGAAAACTATCTGATTCACCGTAAGAGCCTGCAGGGTCTGGTGCTGCTAATGGATATTCGTCATCCGCTACAACACTTTGACGTGATGATGCTGGAATGGGCGTATTCACGTAAATTATTCGTACATGTGCTGCTAACTAAAGCCGACAAGCTGAACCGTGGCCCTGCTTCGAAAGCGCTACAAGAAGTGAAAGCCAAACTGAAAAAGATGAAGCTGGATTTCTCGATTCAACTGTTTTCTTCTCTAAACAAGCAAGGTCTGGAAGAACTGGCCAGTGTGATGGGCGGCCGTTTGAACTTCACTTTGAATCAAGCACCTGAATTTGATCTGGACAGCATTCCTGAAGCTTCAATGCATGATTTAAATGAAGCTGATGAACCAATTGAATTATTAGAAGATGAAGATGAGACCAACAGCGCTCATGAAGTCACTGCCAGTGAACTGAATGATCTGGATGCACCTGTGGAAGCCGATCCAACAAAGATTGTCGAACAGGATCCACAAAAATAAGCCGAATGTGTTTCATCGGATAAAAGAATGTCCCGTATTGCCTGCCGCAATTCGGGATATTTTTTTCATACTGTCTTGATCAAGCAGTGATGGATTCACACCATGTCTTTACTTTCGCGCTTCAAAACAACAAGAATTGGCTCTTCCATTTCCTATTTTATCCAGCCTCGCAAAGTCAGCTTTGAATGGCAAGACACTCCAGTCGACTGGATTCCTGATCAGCCCTTTGCCAGTTACTTCGTCAATGAAATTAACAATATTCTGCCCGCGGGTGAACTCTGGTTCTGCCGTTTATATAACAAAGTCCTCCCCCAGATCACTGACGAAAAATTAAAGCATGATGTGCAGGCATTTATCCGTCAGGAAGCCATGCATGCCCAAGCGCATAATTCGGCCAATAAAGAATATTTATCTGAACGTCAGATTGATATCCAGCGCAATCTGCACATCATGCATTTCCTATTTAACAAGCTCCTAGCCGATCATCCATTCGGTCTCAAAATTCCTAAAATCTTAGAACACCAATGGGATCTGTTCCGTCTCGGTATCATTGCGACGATAGAACACATGACCTGTGTCCTGGGTAAATACGCACTCTACAATACTGAATGGGAACGTCTGGGTGCTGATCCGAATATGCTGGATCTGGTGAAATGGCATGGTGCTGAAGAAATCGAGCATCGTAGTGTGGCTTTTGATTTATATCGTCACCTAGGTGGCGGCTATATTGCCCGTTATTATCTAAGTGTGGTGGTCATTATTGGTGTAATTGGCCTTTGGGTGGATGGTGCTGCACATCTGTTATCGCAGGATTCACGTTTCAAGCAGTATAAGCCAGCCGTATATAAACCCTGGATCTGGAAAGAATGGTTGCGTATTTCCCAGTCAGATAACCGCCTTCTGCCTAACCCGCTGTGGTTAGTATCCCAACAGCTCGGTTATTTAATGCCTTGGTATGATCCGGTGCATGAAGGCAGTACCGATGATGCGCTGCATTATCTCAACCATTCACAGGCAGCCAAACGCGCTACTCTCAAAGTCGCTTAAGCTTGCCTGTTATTACAATTTCTAACAGCAGGGATCGCTTCCCTGCTTTTTATTTGTCCTAAGATAGAAATATAACAATCATAATCAGGAGGGACTTATGCAAGCACGGATTTCTGTGATTACCCTCGGTGTGCTCGATCTGGAAGCTTCACTACGCTTTTACCGTGATGGACTGGGTTTTCCCAGTGAAGGAATTATGGGTGAAGAGTTTGAATATGGCGCGGTGGCTTTTATTCAATTACAACCTGGTCTTAAGCTTGCCTTATGGCCACAGCGTAGTATCCAGCAAGATACCGGTCTGGAGCCAAGCCCAATCTGTCCGACGCAAATGACTCTGGGGCATAATGTCTATAGTCCCTTAGAAGTCGACCAGGCAATGGCACAGGCTGAACGTGCCGGCGCTAAAATTATCAAACCTGCACACACCAACTTTTATGGCGGATATGCAGGTTATTTTCAGGATCCCAATGGTCATGTCTGGGAAATTGTCTGGAACCCAGACTTTGATAAAGATTAAACCGGCACTTCAGGCTCGCGGGTATGTCGATCTACCACCACACTAATCATCATATCGCCCTGTACATTGACCACAGTACGTACGGTATCCAGCAGACGGTCAATCGGAAGTAGAATCGCAATCGCTTCAGCAGGTAAACCCACTGACTGCAATACCATGATCATGGTGACCATGCCGGCACTTGGAATGCCCGGTGCACCTAGGGACGCAATCATTGCCGTGGCACAAACCACCAGCTGCTGACCTAAGGTTAAATCCAGCCCCATCAAATTGGCAATAAACAAAGCTGCTGCAGCTTCATAAAGTGCCGTTCCATCCATATTCAGCTGCGTGCCAAGAGGAATCACAAAACCAGCTGTTTGCGGACGTACGCCCAGATTTTCCTGCGCGCATTTTAAAGAAATCGGCATGGTTGCCGAACTGGAGCTGGTGGCAAAGGCAGTAATTAATGCACTACGGGTGCCTTTAAAAAAGGTCAGCGGATTCATTTTTCCGAAGATCCATAGCAATAACGGCAACACCACTATCCCATGAAAAATCGTAGTACCTGTCACGACTGCCGCAAACTCGGCCAGACGGCTCAGCACTGAAATATCTTCAGTGGCAATTAACTTGGCGAGTAATGCAAAAATCCCAATCGGTGCCAGTTTCATGATCCAGCCAATCATCAACATCATGATGTCAAAAAACTGGTGACTCAGCTTACGCACAGTACGGAAGCTGTCTCCACCTGCGACCAGCGCCACACCGATAAACAGAGCAAAAATCACAACGGCCAAAACATTGCCATCAGCAAAGGCCTTAAAGGGATTGATCAGGGTATTCTGAATAAAATTAGTAAAGAAAGACGACGGCGTTAAAGTATCAGGAATCTGATGCTGAGCCATAGCATCCTGAAACATCACCACATCCACACCTCTCCCCACATTAAACAGATGCGCACAGGTTAGCCCTAAAATCAGTGCCAATGAGGTGGTGGTCACACAGCACAGCAAAGTAATTTTCCAGGTTCGACTCAGCTGCCCCCCCGCCTGCAGATTAGAGACCCCAACCACAATTGAGGTAAAAATCAGGGGAATCAAAATCATTTTCAGCAGGCCAATAAAAAGGCTGCTGGCAATTCCAATCCCGTACAGGCCGACATCAAAAAATGTGCTTTGCGGAAATAAAGTCAGTAAAAATCCAAACAGTACCCCCAATACGGCGGCAATTAAAATCTGCGTATTTAAGCTCATTTTACATGCATTTTTAATATTGATCTTAAAGGCACTATGCCATGCAAGTACTGGAGAATCGAGTAATTTTTTATAAAGAGCCGTGCTTAAAAATGTATAAAGCCGGATCTGGGATCCGGCTTTATTTAAATTAAAAGTATGCTTTACTGGGTTTCAATTTCACGTAAACGGATCAGGCCTTCTTGTGTGGTACTGCAGACCAGCTCACCATTTTGCCACATGCGGCCAAAGTTCAGACCACGTGAACTGGCACTTTGAGTAGCATCCATGTCGTATAACATCCATTCATCTACCCGGAATGGTTTATGGAAATACATGGCATGATCAATACTGGCACATTGCAAGCTTGGAGACAGATAACTTAAACCATGCGGACGCAGCGCTGTGGTCATTAGGGTAAAGTCCGAATAGAAAGCAGCAATCGCCTGATGCAAGGAAATTTCATCCACTTCTGTAGCGATCTTTCCATGAGTACGGATATAGTGCGCATAATTTGGCGCTTCCGGTTGCGGCTGGAATGGATTCACTGGCATTACAGGGCGAATTTCGACATGACGGTCACGCATGAAAGACGCACGCACATTTTCCGGAATAAATTCAATAATCTGCCGGGTGAGCTCTGCTTCATTTTTCAGGCTTTCTGCTGGTGGATACTCAGGTTCTGAAATCTGATAGTTCAGACCTTCTTCCTGATGCGCAAAGGAAACCATACACATGAAAATGGTACGGCCATGCTGAATGGCGCGAACCTGACGGCTGACGAAACTTTTACCATCACGGATACGGTCCACTTCATAAATGATCGGTGCATTGACATCGCCACCAAACAGGAAATAGGCATGCAGTGAATGCGCAGGACGATCTGTGGTATAAGAGGCAGCACGTAGGGCCTGTCCCAGAACCTGCCCACCAAATACGCGCTTGCCTACCAGATTACGGCTAATTCCCCGGAAAATATTTTCTTCTAACTTTTCTAAACTGAGCAGCTCGACCAGTTCCTGTGTTAAGGCATTCATAAGCAACCTGTGTGATATTGGCAAGATCCAGAAGTGTAGAAATAAATCTATACAATTTATTCTGAATATTCTGCCATAAAATCCAAGCAATCTTCTAAAGATTGATTGACTGTTCTGTCAACTGATCTTGCAACTTACTAGGAAAAACATCTGCTTTCGCGCTAAAATTGAACCACTTCGATTGAATTTGTCAGAAAATGACATATTGTTTGTTTTTATAATCAATCAAAATAAATTCCCTCAGAAATTCTGTAGTTTTGGTCAGTAAAATTAGGAGTAACTATGTCCAAGAGTGGCTTTGGTCAAATGTATCGCAAGCTTTCAAGTAAGCTACTTGATCTTGTGGTCACCCCGCATGTTCTTGGGGAAGTACCAAGTGAAGTGACAACTCCTACTGCTGACCAGACTCCGGCAGCACAGCAGAAAATCGTCTGCTATATCTTGCAGAATCATTCACGCAGTAATGCATTGGTAGTCGATGCGGAAACTCGCCGTTTAAACATGCCGCCTGCGCTCGACCCTCTACAGATTGGTGACAGCAAGGAAAAGGCTTCGGTTCTGTTCCTGCAGCATCATGATGAGAATAATCTGCTTAGCTCACCACCACATGCTTTTCCTCCACGCCTGTTACGCCTGATTGAAGTCCTAGAAAAAAATCCCGAACTGGATGTGGAACTGGTACCGGTGACTGTACTTTGGGGTCGTGATCCTGAAAAAGAAGATTCTTGGTTCAAGCTTTTATTTACCGATACCTGGTCTACGCCAAGCCGGGTCAAACAGCTGGTCAATATCGGTCTGCATGGTCGCCAGTCTTATCTGGAGTTTCATGAGCCACAATCTTTGCGCGCCCTCATGGAATTTGCCAAAGAAACTTATCCAAATTCAGCGCCAGCGACCTATATTGTCAGCCGTCTGAATGACTATTTGGATGCACAGCGTGAAGTGATCCTCGGCCCTGACCTGTCAGATCGCCGTAATGTGATGCATGGCCTGATTAAATCTCCGGATGTACAGGCGGCTATTCGTAATGAAAGCATCCGCAGCAAAATCAGTATGCTGGAAGCAGAACGTCGTGCGATTGGCTATCTGAATGAAATTGTATCGGACTACTCTCACTCTACCGTACGTTTCGCCGATAAAGCCCTGACCCGTTTATGGACCCAGCTCTATGACGGCGTGGAAGTACATAATTTCAGTACCGTGCGTGAACTGGCCAAAGATTATGAAATTGTCTATACGCCATGTCACCGCAGTCATATCGACTATTTATTATTGTCTTATGTGATTTATCGTCGTGGTCTGATGGTGCCTTATATTGCGGCAGGCGATAACCTGAACATGCCATTTGTGGGTCAGATCTTACGGGGTGGTGGTGCTTTCTTTATCCGTCGTACCTTCCGCGGTAATGCACTCTATACCACCGTATTTAAAGAATATCTGTATAGCGTGCTGTCGCGTAATACTCCACTGGAATACTTTATCGAAGGTGGTCGTTCACGTACTGGTCGTCTGCTGCCACCAAAAACCGGCATGCTGGCGATGACCGTACATGGTCATTTACGTGGCAAAGCTAAGCCAATTGTCTTTGTTCCGACTTATATCGGCTATGAACGCCTGATGGAAGGTGGTACTTATGTCGGTGAGATGAATGGCAAGCCGAAAGAAGCAGAATCTATTTTTGGCATCCTGAAAACCTTGCGCAAAATTGAACGTATTTTTGGCAAGGTCCATCTGAACTTCGGTGAACCGGTATTTCTGGATGACATCCTGAAACAGCATGGTGCAGAACATATCAAAATTGAAAAGAATGATGATCCGATTCCGCAGCCAGTATCCGACGCAGTCAACAGTTCTGCCCAAGCCATTCTGGAAAATATCAACCGTGCAGTCGTGGTGAATCCGGTTTCACTGCTGTCACTTATTTTATTGGCAACACCGAAACATACGCTGGACGAAGAAATCTGTATCAAGCAGCTGGATACCTACCGTAATCTGCTGGTGGCTTTACCTTATGATGAGCGTATGCAAATTACCTCACTTTCAGGTAAAGAGATTATTGCCTATGCAATGAAGCTCAAGCTGATTAAACGGGTGAAACACGTTCTGGGCGATATCATTGCCATTGAAGATAATCAGGCCGTATTGCTGACTTATTTCCGTAATAACATCGTGCATAGCTTTGTATTGCCGTCCCTGATTGCGGCACTGGTAGAACACAATGGCATGATTCGCCGTGAAGATGCGATCAACGCTAGCAGTACACTCTATCCATTCCTGAAAGCTGAGCTATTCCTGAAATGGAAAGAAGACGAAATTCAGCAACATGTTGATGCTTATATCGATGCTTTACTTGCAACCAATCTGATCAGTGCAGATGGTGAAAATCTGGTAGCGCCAGCACCGAATACTGAAGCGCATCACCAGCTTGAAGTTCTGGCTGCTCCAGTAACCCAAAGTCTGGAACGTTACTATATGACACTGGCTTTGATCACCCAGCGTGGCCCAGGCAATATTTCAACCCGTCAGGTGGAAGAACTGAGTCATCTGGTGGGGCAACGTCTTTCTGTACTGTATGAATTCAACTCACCAGAATTCTTTGACAAAGCCTTATTCCAAAGCTTTATTAAGGTTCTGACGCAAAAAGGCTATATTTGTACCAACGAAGACAATGCCATTGTCTATGATGAGCAGCTGACCAATGTTGCGCAGTATGCAGATCTGGTACTGGATGAAGTGAAGCTGCAAATGCTGCATCACATCACCTCCTTTACCGATGAAGAGTTGAAAGAAGCACTAGATGCGGTTGCGGCTGAACAAGCCAAGAAACGTGCGAAACGCAAGAAAAAGTAAAGTTTACTTAAAGAAAAAGAGAGGTTTTGGCCTCTCTTTTTTTGCTTGAGAATTAATAAAAATGATAAATATTCCCTCTCCTTTTAGGAGATGAGATACC